>NZ_JANYME010000003.1 GCF_026616895.1 Campylobacter sp. MG1 | reverse complement strand
ATACAAGTAATGTAACAGATATGCAATCTATGTTTAGTGGGTGTAAAAATTTCAATCAAGCTTTAAGTTTTGATACAAAAAATGTAGTAAATATGAATTATATGTTTGATGGTTGTGAAAATTTCAACCAAGCTTTAAATTTTGATACAAGTAATGTAACTGATATGTATGGTATGTTTTATGGTTGTGAAAATTTCAATCAACCTTTAAACTTTGATACAAGTAATGTAACAGATATGCAATCTATGTTTAGTGGGTGTAAAAATTTCAATCAAGCTTTAAGTTTTGATACAAAAAATGTAGTAAATATGAATTATATGTTTGATGGTTGTGAAAATTTCAATCAAGCTTTAAACTTTGATACAAGCAAAGTAACTGATATGAGTGAGATGTTTAGTTGGTGCGAAAGCTTCAATCAGCCTTTAGATTTTGATACAAGTAATGTAACTAATATGCGTTCTATGTTTAGTAGTTGTAATAACTTCAACCAGCCTTTAGATTTTGATACAAGTAATGTAACTAATATGCGTTCTATGTTTAGTAGTTGTAATAACTTCAACCAGCCTTTAAACTTTAATACAAGTAATGTAACTAATATGCGTTCTATGTTTAGTAGTTGTAATAACTTCAACCAGCCTTTAAACTTTAATACAAGTAATGTAACAGATATGCGTTCTATGTTTAGTAGTTGTAATAACTTCAACCAGCCTTTAGATTTTGATATATCAAAAGTAGTTGATATACAAGGTATGTTTAATGGATGTGAGTCATTTGATTTTATTAAAATGATTAAAAATGAAGATTTGATGATAAAAATAGCTTATGAGATAAATGTAGCAAGAGAATATATGCTAAATAATAATTTGATAAAAAAGGTAGCAAACAAATACCAACCAGCTAATAAATATGAATTAAAAGTTCTAGTTTATACAGATGGAATTAGCCTAAGCGATATTGATACTAGTTTAATCACTGATATGAGTGAGCTTTTTTATAAAAGTGATAGAAAAGACTTTAGTGGGATAAATGAATGGGATACTTCAAATGTAACTGATATGAGTTTTATGTTTTATAATTGTTTTAATTTCAATCAAGCTTTAAGTTTTAATACAAGCAATGTAACTGATATGAGCGATATGTTTTATGATTGTTTTAATTTCAATCAGCCTTTAAACTTTAATACATCAAATGTAACTGATATGAGTAAGATGTTTGGTTGGTGCGAAAGCTTCAATCAGCCTTTAAACTTTGATACTAAAAATGTGTACGATATGAATTATATGTTTAATAACTGCTCTAGCTTAACGCATAAACCTAATTTTGATATGAGTAATGTAAAAGAGAAAGAGGGTATGTTTAAAGGTTGCGATAAACTAGAAAAATAAACTTAAATTTCGTTTGTTTGAGTATTTTCTAGTATTTAAAACAAACGAAATTCCTATTTTAAATTCCTTTTTTTAATTTTCATTATTTACTGATATTTTTCTAAAACTCACTTAAAAGACACAGTGTGTCTTTGCAAAATATTACAATCAATACAATTTATTTTATTATGAAAGGATTTTTATGAAACAATTAGCAAATGCTACCAAACAAGACTTAGATATTATTTCTAAAATAGAATTTAAAGATAATAAATATCATCCTATGAGTAAAGAAGAATTACAAGTATTGATTAAGTATGAAGATATAGCACTAGATACTATAAATACAAGTGCTATTACTGATATGAGTGAATTATTTCAAGATAGTAATAGAAAAGACTTTAGCGGGATAAATACTTGGGATACAAGCAATGTGTACGATATGAGTGAGATGTTTAGAGATTGCTTTAATTTTAATCAAGCTTTAAGCTTTGATACATCAAATGTAACTGATATGAGTGGTATGTTTTTTTCTTGCGAAAACTTTAATCAAACTTTAAATTTTGATACATCAAAAGTAACAAATATGCATGGAATGTTTTATAACTGCTTTAATTTTAATCAACTTATAAGCTTTAACACTAGTAAAGTAACTAATATGGGTAGTATGTTTGGATATTGTTCTAATTTCAATCAATCTTTAAATTTTGATACAAGCAATGTAACTGATATGAGCTGGATGTTTAGAGAGTGCAAAAACTTCAATCAGTCTTTAAACTTTAATGCTAGTAGTGTAATTGATATGAGTGCTATGTTTGCTGAGTGTTATAATTTCAATCAGCCTTTAAACTTTAATACTAGTAATGTAACTGATATGAGTGAGATGTTTTATAATTGTTTTAATTTTAACCAAACTTTGAGCTTTGATACAAGCAAAGTAACTAATATGAGCGAGATGTTTAGAGAATGTAAAAATTTCAACCAAGTTTTAAACTTTGATACAAGCAATGTAACAAATATGCGCTCTATGTTTAGTTGTTGTTCTAATTTCAACCAAGTTTTAAATTTTGATACATCAAAAGTAACTAATATGAGCGAGATGTTTAGAGAATGTAAAAATTTCAACCAAGTTTTAAATTTTGATACATCAAAAGTAACTAATATGAGCGAGATGTTTAGAGAATGTAAAAATTTCAACCAAGTTTTAAATTTTGATACATCAAAAGTAACTAATATGAATGATATGTTTAGTCGGTGTAGAGATTTCAACAAACCTTTAAGTTTTGATACAAGTAATGTAACTGATATGAGCTGGATGTTTAGTGACTGCGAAAGCTTCAACCAACCTTTAAGTTTTGATACAAGTAATGTAACTGATATGAGTTATATGTTTGAGAATTGTTATAATTTCAATCAATCTTTAAATTTTGATACATCAAATGTAACTGATATGAGTGGTATGTTTGGTGGTTGTGAAAATTTCAATCAGCCTTTAGATTTTGATACAAAAAATGTAGTAAATATGAGTTATATGTTTGATAGTTGTTTTAATTTTAACCAAGCTTTAAACTTTGATACAAGCAATGTAACAGATATGCAAGGTATGTTTGATGGTTGTGAAAATTTCAATCAGCCTTTAAACTTTGATACAAGCAATGTAGCCAATATGCGTTTTATGTTTAGAGAGTGTAAAAACTTCAATCAGCCTTTAGATTTTGATACAAGCAATGTAGCCAATATGCGCTTGATGTTTGATGGTTGTGAAAATTTCAATCAACCTTTAAACTTTGATACCAAAAATGTAGCCGATATGAGCTCTATGTTTTATGATTGCTCTAGCTTAACGCATAAACCTAATTTTGATATGAGTAATGTAAAAGAGCAAGAAGATATGTTTGAAGGTTGCGATAAGCTAGGCAAATAATCACTAAATTTCGTTTGTTTGAGTATTTTCTAGTATTTCAAACAAACGAAATTCCTATTTTAAATTCTTTTTAACTTAAAGAAATTAAAATAAGAATCTGACAATCAAACAAAAATTTATAAGGATAAAAGATGACAATTGCAAATTTAATCAAAAATATTAAAAATAAATCATATCTACTACCTGATATACAGCGTGATTATGTATGGAAAGAAGAGCAGATTATAAACCTATTTGATTCTATTATGCAAGATTATCCTTTGGGTATGATTTTATTGTGGGAATTAGATGGAGATGTACAAGGTTTTTATACATTTTTAGAAAGCACAAACGACAAGAAAAAACAATACGATGGTGGTTCAACCGACCTAAAAGCTGTTTTAGATGGACAGCAAAGGCTTACTTCTTTATATCTTGCTACTTATGGTGATTACAATGGCAAAAAGCTTTATTTTAACGCCAGTTATAAAGATGAAGAAAGCGAAGAAAATGTTTATGAGTTTGATTTTAAATCAAAAGAAGAGTTAGGCAAATACACCATCCTAAAAGATGGTAATCATAATGATTTTGCTTTTGTATATAAAGATGATTGTGATAATGTTTGGGTAAAAGTAAGTTATATGTTAGATATTAGTGAAAATGAGCTAGAGAAATTAGGTGAAGAGTTAAATTTAAAAAATAAAGAATATAAAAATTGTGATAGATTAAGAGATAGATTTGCAAAAAAAGATATACCCGAACACACTATCACAAAAGACAATTCAAATAAAGCTTTAGATATTTTTGTGAGAGTAAATAGTGGTGGTAGAAAGCTAGAAAAATCCGATTTACTTTTTTCTTTACTTATTAGTGAAACTCAAAATCTAAAATCAAAGATAGAAGAGCTTTTAAGCGATATCAATGATGAGTACAAAAACAAGTCAAGTAGCTTAAATTCTTTAGACAAAGATGTATTTTTAAGGACTTGTTTGTGTATTTTTGCAAATTCAGTTAAATATGACTTAAAGACATTTAGAGAGACTGATATTATAGAACAGATTGAAAATAATTTTAAAAGTATTGAGAATTCTTTAAAATCAAGTGTTAAATTTTTAGATAGATATTGTGGTTATGGGGATTTAAAAGGCTTATCTTTTTATCCTATAGTTTTGGTTGCTTTTGTCATGTATCATCAAAAAAATATGGATAAATTAATAGACTCAAGTGAGCCAAGTTATGCAAAATTAAGAGAAGATTTGATTAGTTTCATTCAAATAAGTATTATTGTAGGGACTTATAGTGGTAGTTCAGATACTACTTTAGGGCAAATTAGAGATGTTATTAAAAACGATAATTACACTATAAGTATAGATAATATAAATAGTGTTTTAAGTGACAATAAAAAAGCGATTTTAAGGGATAGTAAAATAGATGACATTTTAGACAAATATCAATACACAGTCCAAAGTCATAAAAATCAAATGTTTTATATATTAAGCTTGTTAAATCCACAGATAGACATCACAGCCGCACAATACGATATAGACCATATTTATCCTAAGTCTATATCTAAAAACAATTCTGAGCTTAAAAAACTAATAAATTCTTTAGGTAATACCCAGTTGTTGTTTTTTAGAGACAATAGAAAAAAATCAGATGAATGTCCTTTAGAATGGATGAAAAAGCTAAAAGAATATGAAAAAAATAAAATAATTAAAGGAAATTTAATAACAGAAAATAAGCTTGTTTCTAAAGATGATATCGAAGGTATCAAAGAATTTATAGAAGATAGAAAAAAAGAGTTAAAAAAGAAGTTAAAAGAAAGGTTTAAAGCCTAAGCATGAGAACACCAAGCGTAGGAGATTTTTTGGTAGTTAGGGTTATGCAAATCCTAATTAGACTTTATAATAAAGAGCATTTAAGTAAAGCAGAACTAGCACTTGAATACGGAGTAAGTGAGCGAACAATTCAGCGTGATATTATGCAAAGGCTTGAGAGTTTGCCTATCGCTAAAGATGAGCTTGGAAGGTATTATTTAAAAGATACAAATTTACTTAAAACTTCAAAAGATGATTTAAATAAACTCGCAGCACTTTTTGGCTTAAGCTCATTTCCTACTAAACTTAGTGATGATTTTATAAATATGCTTTTAAGCTCACCCATAAGTCCTTTAAAATCTCAAAATTATGAAGCAGTTTGCAACCTTGATAGTTTTGAAATCCTTAGCAAAGCCATAATGGAGCAAAAAATCATAAAAGCTATTCACAACGAAAAAGCTAGAGTTTTAAAGCCATATAAACTCATAAATCATCTAGGCGTTTGGTATTTACTAGCTACTTATAATGATGAAATTAGAACATTTACAATGTATAAGCTAAAGGCTATAGTAGTAACTAATGAAAAGTTTATCCCAGATGAAAATGTTTTAAAAAACATAAAAGAACAAAAGCATTTTTTTGCTACTAGCTTAGAAGAAAAAGAAGTTGTTTTAGAAGTAAATGGCTTTGCTAGAGAGTATTTTTTGTATAGAAAAATACTAGCAAATCAAGAAATCATCTCAAAAGACAAAGATAAGTTAATCCTAAGCACAAAAATATCTTTAGATGAAGAATTGCTTAGCACTATATGGCAATTTATCCCTTATGTAAAAATACTAGCCCCAAAAGAACTAGCTCTTAAAAACGAAAATACCATAAAAGAATATTTATGGTATTTAAAGACTTAGGATGTCTAGCTGATGTGGTAAAATCTTTTTTGTTTTAAGGAGATTTTATGAAAACAGCTAGAAAAAAATTAAGAAAAAACTATGCAAAAACCATAGCAAAAGGTTTTAAAATCCACACATATCAAAGGTGGAGCAAAAAAGAGCAAAAACAGATTGAGTATCTTAGTAAAAAAGATATATTTTTTATAAAAGATGATTATTCTTCTAAAAGAACCATAAAAGATAGCCAAAGAAGACTATATAAAAAGTTAGGCTCTAAAAGGCTTAGAAAAATTCAAAACCTTTACCCACACCATCCTAATATCTACGGACTTTTTAAACTAGTTCCTTGGGGACTTCTTCGTAAAAAAGAAAATAATTTTTCTTTAAATGCCGATAAATTAGATGAGATTTTGGCTATGTTTGATAGTGGTAGGGTGGATTTATCAAAGCTTGGTTTAGGATCTTGGAAAGATAGAGAAGTTATAAAAGATATAGAGTATAAATATGAGCAATTTATCCCTAAAAATATCTATGAGCTTTATGTTTTGCATACTAATGGTGCTATATATAGGGTTGATACAAGCAAGATTTGTAACACTATAGAATATAAAGATAATAAATATTATCCAAGCAATAATTATGAAGTGATGTCGCTATGTTTAAATGAAAGTATAAATTTAAAAGATATTGATATATCAAATACTACTAGCCTTGAATGTGCTTTTTTAAATAGCAAAAGGAGTGATTTTGGTGGGATAAATGAGTGGGATACTTCTCGTATCAAATCTATGCGAAGTATGTTTAGTGGGTGTGGTGATTTTAACGAAAAGCTTAGCTTTGATACAAGTAATGTAGAAGACTTTACATATATGTTTAGTGATTGTGGGAATTTCAATCAAGAAGTGAATTTTAATACCCAGAATGCAAAATATTTTGAAGGTATGTTTGATGGTTGCACTAAGTTTAATCAAAAAATCAATTTTGATTTTTCTAATGTAATTGCAACTTGCGATATGTTTAAAGACTGCGTTAGCTTTAATCAAGAAATAAATGCGAGTAATTCTAAAGAGCTTCTTGCAACCTGCTCTATGTTTAGTGGGTGCAAGAGTTTTGATAGTAAGGTGATGCTAGATACACATAAGGTGCATAATATGGCTGAGATGTTTAGAAACTGCGTTAAGTTTAATCAAAGGCTAGATTTTAATACTTGCTCGCTTGAAAATATTAGGGAGATGTTTAGGGATTGTATTAGTTTTAATCAAGAGTTTATTGTCAAAAACGATTGTTTATATAATGTGAAAAATACCTTTAATGGCTGTATAAATCTAGCAAAAAATATCCACTTTGTAAGAACTCTTGATTGTGAAGAAAAAGATATATCTTTAAAAGATTGTGTAAATTTATCTTTAATCACACCAAAAGTGCTTGAATACGAAGATACTTTTAAGGGTTGTGAAAAATTAAAAAATATAAGCATACAAACAAACGAAATTAAAGCAAACTAAGGAGTTTTTATGATAAAAGAACAGATAAAAGATTTAGATTATAAAGAATTTGGCTATAACACAAAGGCAAAATTTGATAAAAAGGTGCAAATATATTTAGAATGTAATAGCGATGAAGAGTTTTTAGATAGAGCTACTTGGGATGGTTGCACTAGCAATAGGTCGTTTTTGGTTTTAGCTTATGAGCTTTTAGGGATGAATATTGATGATAAATTAAATGAATACGATAAATTAAAAGATGAAATTCAAAGGCTAAGTGTTTGTTATTGCCACGCAATCACAGATTATAAAGTAACTAGTTGGAGTAATGCTTTAGGATATGGTTTAGAAACTAAAGTAAAGCTAAATAAAGATGATTTTATGTTTTTAGACACTAATGCAACTGAACAAAAGCTAAAAGCTCTAGCAAAAGAGCATTATAAAGAAAAAAACGGTATTATAAGAGGATGTGAGATAATAGAATATTATGCTAAAGTAGGCACAAATGCTTATTATATAAAGGTAGATTATGATTAAAAAAGATTTAGTGATAACTTATTCTTATGCTAAGGCAGAGTTTGTTAAAAGGCATTTAAAAGATTTTGGTTTAAATGCCTTTACTAAGTGTGTTACGCTTGAGAGTTTATACACTGATGAATTAGATGAATTTATGCTAACTTATATCATAAAGCAAGAATTAGGCGATGTAGAATGTAGTGATTTTATATACGCTTACAGGCAAGATTTAGATATAAAAGATGAATATAAAGATAGCTTTTTAAAGGTAAAAAAAGCCTGTGATGAGCTTAGAAAAAGATTTAATCTAAAGTGTGGATTTGCTGATGTCAGCGATTTTAACGATATTTATGTGGATGAGTTTTATGTGGATAATATATGTTTATATAACAACAAATTTGAAGAAGATTTTATAAACAATCTAAACGCAAAAGCCCTAAAAAAATTCCCTAAAAATAATCAAATCCCTAAAATCTACACCTACAAAGATAAAATCACAAGCATACACGAAGAAGTAAAACTAGCCTTAAGCCTAGCAAGAGAATTTATACAAAATAAGTTTAGCTTTAGGCTTGTTGCTACTTCTTTGAGTATTTATTCTAGATATTTTGAGCTTTATAAAACCATGGCAAAAATTGATGTGTATTCTTATCATAAAAGCATAGTAATTGATAATGACTTGCTAGAGCAAAAAACAAATGCTTATATGAAAAAATACGAAAAATATTTTTCTAATTTAAATAAAGATTTTATTAAAGAATACCTAAGCAAAAAGCTAAGCAAAGACTATCCAAAAAATGGCATAAGATTAGAAGAATTAAGCGAATTTATAGGTTCAAATGAGCTAAATGAAAGAGTTATTTTACTAGGACTAGATTTTGAAAATTTCCCTATTAATTCAAGCGATAATGTGTTTTTAAAAAAGGATATCTATAAATATAATTCTTATGAGTTTTCTAAAGCTGTTTATGAAAATCTAAAGCAAAATACAAAAGAATTATACCTACTAAGTACTGATTATCTAAACGCTAAAAGTGTAGCTAAGTCTATAATTTGTAAAGATGATTTTACTAAGGCCAAGTTTTTAAAAAAGCGTGTTTTAAAAGATTGTTTTGCTTTTAGTCCTAAAGTAGCTAAACCCGTGAAGCTAGAATGTAAAATGAGTGCTAGTAAATATAATACTCTAAGGCTTTGTCCTAAAAGATTTTTGTATGAAAGTGCTTTAGGGATAAAAAATGATGAATTAGAACAAAGCGATTTAGAGCCAAACGAAAAAGGCACTATAATGCATAGTTGTTTTGAGCATATTGTAAAAGGTTGGGGTGATAGTTTTAATAAACAAAACCTAGCAAAAAATAGCATTGATTTAGCATTTGATGATTTTTTAAAAAAAGAAAAAAATGGACTAAAAGAGCTAAATATTTATATGAAAATATATAAAAACAAGCTTTTAAAGGGTGTTAGCAACGATGATGAGCCTAGTGCGGTGGCTAAGTTTTTGAAATATTACGAAGATTATAGAAGTGAAAATAATATTAATGATACAAAAACTGAATTTGAGTTTTTCCTAGATAAAGATTTAAACCCTAGTGACGAGAATAATTATTATATAAAAGGCTTTATTGATAGACTTGACATAGGAGATGATTTTATAAATATCGTTGATTATAAAAGCAGTAAAAAGGACAAAATAGATGAAAAAAGAATGGAACAAATAAAGTCTTATGAAGATTTTCAACTAGGTTTATATTTGTTATACGCAAGTAAAAAATATCCAAATATGAAGTACTATAAAGCATCTTTACTCACATTTAACACAAAGAATTTGAAAACGGAATTTGCTTTTTTAGAATACAGCCAAGAGTATTTAAAGGGTTTAGAGCAAGAGATAAAAAAGCTTGATGAGTTTATACAAAAAGGCGAGTTTAAAGCTAAAGAAAACGATAATTGTAAATATTGTCCTATAAACAATATTTGCGATAAAGGAACAAATGATGAATAAATACAGCATACAAAAAAGCTTTACTATAAATGCAGGTGCAGGAACTGGCAAAACCTACACTCTTAGTAGAAGATATATAAATGCTATTTTAGGGTTTGATTTGTTTGCTAGTAGTGTAGATGATGAGTTTTTTTATACAGAACAAAATAGTAAAAATGTAGAAAATATCCTAACGCTAACTTATACAAATGCAGCGGCAAATGAGATGAAAAGCCGTATTTTTACACTAATGCAAGATATTTTAGATGATAGATTAAGTGGGATTGATAAGGCTAGATTTGAGAAGGTTAAGAATTCAAATTACATAAAACAAACCCTAAAAACAGCCATAAAAAATATACATAAAGTAAATATTTGCACTTTTCATTCTTTTGCTACAAAGCTTTTAAAAGAGCAAAATCCTTTTTTAAGCTTTGAGTTATTGGATGATGAGCTTAAAAATAAATGTTTTAATGAGCTTTATTTTGAGTTACTTAGTAACAATGAAAAATTAGTAAAAGAGCTGGACTTAAATACTTTAAATGAGTTTTGTAAGGCGTATATATTTGATGATAGGTTTAGACAAATTTGCAAAAATTTTAAGCTTGATGAAATTGAATATGAGTATTTAGAGCTTAAAAAAATTGATATAGACTATCTATACCAAAACATCGATATTTTAGGGGATAAAAAGGACTTGGCTTTAGGTGTATTAGACGGCGTAAGTGATGTAATACCACGAAAATCAGGCACAATGGAACAAAAAGAATATATAGAAAAACTAAAAGAATTTGTATGTTATAAAAGAGCTTTAAATGTCCAAGATGAGTTTGTTAAGCTTTTTGAAATTATGCTAAAACTAGCAAATGAGCTTAGGCAAAATTACGAGCAATTAGCTAAAAATGAGAAATTTATGGATTTTGATATGCTTATTAATAAATTCATAAAAGAAATTGATGAGCTAAAAGATATAAATTACATTATGTTTGATGAGTTTCAAGACACTAATGAAGAGCAATATAGCATAATAAATAAGCTAAATAATGTAAATATTTTTAGTGTTGGGGATATCAAACAATCAATCTATGCTTTTGCAGGAGCAAATGTAAATGTATATAAAAATGCCATAAAAGATTTAGAGCAAGTTTTTATGAATGATAATTATAGAAGTAGCAAAGAAATCTTAAATATAATAAATCAAATCACAAGAAAGCTTTTTTCACATTTAAAAGATACGGACTTAAACGCTAAAAATGATAATTTAAAAGGTGGAAGTATTAGTTATATTGTAGAAAATAGCGATGAAAGATATGAAAATACGGCGAAATTTTTAGTTCAAGTAGATGATATTTATAAACTAAACAAAGATGATAAAATAGCGGTGATGTTTGATACAAGAGCACAAATGAATAATCTAGCTAAAAAACTAGATGAATTTGGTGTGAAATATTGTGTTGATGATAATACTAAATTTTATGAAAGAACAGAAATAAATCATATTTTAAACCTTATTTTTGCACTATATAATATAAAAAATAAAAAAGAAGATGAAAAATACACAAACTATGAAAAACTAGCACTTTTTAATGATATTTTTAATCTAAACGATGATGATAGACTTAGGCTTATAAAATCTAATGATTTTAGTGTTTTTAGCGAGTTTAAAAGTTGGTTTGAAAGCTTGAGTTTATCAGAATTTTTAGTACATTTATACTACGAAAAAGGCTTTTATGATGTATTTAGCGATGAAAAATCAAGGGCTAATTTAGATGAGTTTTTAGATGAGATAATCAAGCTTGAGAGTAAAAAAAGCAAAGAAAACATAATAAAAGAGCTAAAAAAACGAAAACAAACTAGCACAAAATCCCAAGCAAAATTTGTAAATAATTATAAAATCAACCTATGTACAATTCATTCAACTAAAGGATTGGAGTATGAAATGGTCGTTTTGATGAATGTAAACAAGGCTTTAGGAGTGAATAATTCTTCTCTTAAAATTAGCGAGAATTATATAGGATTTAAAATAGGCGATGAGCCAAGTCTAAGCTATGAGCTAAGCAAAAATCAAGCTAAAAAGCAAGATATTGATGAAAATAAAAGACTATTGTATGTAGCGATAACTAGGGCTATTAAGCATATAGTTTTATCTTATACTTTATCAAAAACTAAGCCAAATGATAATTCTTTTTTAGCTATGCTTGATGAACTATATAAAGATGAAAGTATGATTTGCAAGGATTTAAAGGATTTAGGAGAAAAATTATTACTAGATGAAATTAGCCCTTGTAAGCAAACTAGCCCTAAGCAAGAAACAATAAAGCTAAATAAATTAAAAATAGATAAGCATATCACTACAGCCACAAATACAAATAGCGTTGAAAATCTTAATACAAAAATAGGAAGTTGCGTTCATAAAATGATAGAGAAATTTCACGAGCATTCTACAAATGAGATTTTGATGGGTTTTATAAATGAATGTGAACTTAGTGAATACAAAGATAAGATTATTGGTTTGTTTAATAATTATATCAATTCAAACCTTGCAAAAAAAGTGGCACAATCACCTAACAAACACTATGAATTAGAAATCAACACACCTGATAAAACAGGGATTTGTGATTTAATTTATTACGATAACGATTGTGGTGCTTATGTAATAGTAGATTTTAAAACAGGCAAAAAATCCCAAGAAAAAGAAAATGCCTATCAAAAACAGCTAGAATTTTATAAATTAATGATAGAAAATGAAGGATATAAAATAGCAAAAACTGAGATTTTTTGGTTAGAAAATAAAAATGATTAATAATAACTTAGCAAAATCAAGTGAACTTTTAAAAAAGCTAGGTGTTTAAGCTTTGATGCAAAATGAGGTATGGTATAAGGATAACAAAATGGATTTAAAAGGTTTTTTAGCAAAAGCTAATATGGTTTTTAAAAATACGCTTTTTTATCTAGCTTGGTTTTTGTTTTTTATACCATTTTATATAGGAGATTTTAGTTATATTCCTTGCTTTATATTTGCTTTTCTTTTTTCTAGGATTTATCTTTTACTATCTCAAGATGATTTGGATAGTAAGATAATCTTGCAAGATAAGTTTTATTTGCTTTTAAGACATATTTCGCTTTTTATATTGTGTGTTTGTCTTGCTAAGATTATTTATAATTTTTGTCTTTATGATAAAAGCGTTTATAAGAGCATTGATACTCTTAAAAATCTCGTGCTATTTGCGATATTTGGCTTTGTATATTTATATACTGCTAGAAAAAACTATAATGTTTATTTTAAAAAATACTTAGCTTTAACTTTGGCTATGCTTTGTGCTTGGTGGTATTATGATGATTTTTTAAAACAACCCAATGAGCTCATAACAAGGATTTTAAAATCAGACCTAAAGTGTAGTAACCTTGAAAGAGTTTGCCTTGTGCTTGATAAAAGTGTATTAGATGATATAAATAATGATATAAAAGGCAAAAGCTATGATGAGATACAAAAGACTTTAAGCCAGTTAGAATTTAAAATGAAAAATGAATATTTTTATTTTACTAAAATACTTTTGGGCAAAAGTGTTAGCATTAGGCTTGAATTAGAAGATGATAAGATAATTGAGATTATAGTTTCTAGGTTTTAAATTATAGTTTTATTGGAAAATAATATTTTAAATTCTAGTTAAATATTGGCAAAATTAAAATCTTAATTTTGCCCTAAAATAGGGCAAAATTTATAAATAACCATAAAAACTCGCAAGAAAATATCCAAAAATACTTGAAGTAATAACACCTATAAAACCAGGAATAATAAAACTATGATTTATTACAAATCTTCCTATACGAGTTGTTCCACTTCTATCAAATTGAATAGCTGCTAAATCACTTGGATATGTTGGCAAAATAAAATAGCCATAACAAGCTGGTGCGAATGCTAAAATAATTGCTGGATTAACTCCTATATTTAAAGCTAGTGGCACAAACGCTACAAGTGCGGCTGCTTGAGAATTTACTAATTTAGAAATTATTATTAAAACTATTGCGTAAGTCCAAGGATATTCGCTTAATATATTTCCTAAGCTATCTTTTATCATTTGAGTATGTGTTGCAACCATACTATCAGCCATCCAAGAGATTCCAAATACAGCCACAAGAGCAACCATTCCAGATTTAAATATCTCACTTTTTGAAATATTATTTGCATTAGTTTTTGTAAAGATTATTATTAATGAACCTGCCAAAAGCATAAAAATTTGAATTACTTCAACCATTCCTAAAGGTTTTGCTTGTTCTTTTTTATCGCTAAAAATAATTTTTGCATTTTCAAATTTTTCATTATTAATAATTACATAGTTATTTTCTTGTGTTATTTGTAGATTATTATCAATGCTAATTGCTTTTATATTTTCTTTCGTGCTTTTTACTTTACCATCTTTAATAGTTTTATTTAATTCATTATAAGTAATTATGAGATTTGAATTCTTAATAGGTATTTCTTTCATTGTTTTAGCATTATTATCTACGATTAAAATACTTGCTGAATCAACTTTTGTATTAAATGCAGGTCGTAGATTTGAAAAATATCCTAAAATAGCAACTAAGGCAATAGCGCCTAAAAATATCCACATTGATAACCAAGCACTATTAGGTAATTTTTCACCTATTAATGATTTGCACCCACCACCATAAACATATTTTTTAAATTCTTCATCTTTAATTTTTTCTTGAAATTCACTATCTTTATCTAAATCTTTACCCCTAAACCAGCTAAATATTCCAACGCAAAGCACTCCTAAATAAGTTGATGGTATTGTAATTTTAAGTAAGTCCAAATATCCATCAAATCCTGCTAAGTGATGATTACTATTAATAATAAATGCTGTTAGAGTTACTACAGCCACTGATACTGGGCTAGCAATTATTCCAAGTTGTGCTGAAACACTACTTGCTGCCATCGGTCTTTCAGGTCTAATATTGTTTTTAATGGCTATGTCATATACAATAGGTAAAATTGTATAAACAACATGCCCTGTGCCACAAAGAATTGTTAGGGTGCAAGTCGTAATTGGAGCTAAAATACTAATATATTTTGGATTTTTTCTAAGAATTTTTTCAGCTATTTGAAGCATTACATCAAGACCACCACTGGTTTGAAGTGTTGCGCTAGCCACAACAACTGCTAAAATAGTTAGCATAACATCAATTGCTGGTTTTCCTGGTTTTACACCAAAGCCAAAAATCATCACAATAAGCCCAACGCCACCTAACATTCCAAGAGTAATTCCACCTTTTTTTGAGCCATAAAATAGGCAAATACATACAATAGCTAGTTGTATAGCAAATTGTAAAGAATTAGGTAAATTCATAAGAATATCCATTTTTTATCCTTTAATTAAAAAAAATTGATAAATTTTATATTTAAAAGTTAAATATTTAAATTAATTTTAAAAATTAAGTTTTAATTAATTTAAATATTAGTATTAAATTTTTTACTTGGAATTTGGTCTATTATTTATAAAATGATTTTTGTTGCCATTGTAAATACTTTTACTTAGTAAAATGTGAAAAATTTAAGGAGTAGGTAATGAAAGTAATCATTGAAGCAAAAGCAAAAATTATGGCTGAAAACGAAAATCAAGCAAAAATCAATCAAGAGTTTTTTAAAAAATCTAATTTATATTGCCTTAATTTTATGAGCTCTCCTGGTAGTGGTAAAACCACTCTACTTGAGTATATTATAAAAAATAATTTATTAAAATTATGCGTAATTGAAGGGGATTTAGAGACTAATAAGGACGCTGATAGGATTATCAAAGCAGGTGCTAAAGCATATCAAATAAGCACAGGTCAAAGCTGCCATTTAGACGCAAAAATGATAGATTTAGCTCTAAAAAATCTTGATATTAGTAATTCAGAGTTTTGTGTAATAGAAAATATAGGCAACTTAGTATGCCCTGCATCATATAAATTGGGCGAGAATTTAAATGTTGTGCTTTTATCAAGTCCTGAAGGAAGTGATAAAGTAGCAAAATATCCTGTTATGTTTAAAAGAGCTGATGTGATAGTATTAACTAAAATGGATATAGCAAAATATTTTGATTTTAGCCTAGAAACTATCACACAAGAAGCAAAAAAATTAAATCCAAATGTAAAAATTTTTTGTGTAAGTAGCACTACAGGCGAAGGAATTGCCGAGCTTTGTGAATATTTTAAATCTTTAAGGAGTTAATATGTGTTTATCTATACCATCAAAAGTTTTAAGTGTTGATGAAAATAATTTTGCACAGGTTGATACTTTAGGCATTAAGCGTGGGGTTAGCCTTGATTTGATACCTGAGCAGGTTAATGTGGGAGATTTTGTATTAATTCATGTTGGTTTTGCTATGCAAAAAATTGATGAAGCAGCTGCTAAAGAAAGCTTAGAATTATATAAGCAAATTGCAGATGAGATAGGTAGCGAAGAGATTGAAAGTAGGTTTTTATGAATTACATAAAAGAATATAAAGACGCAAATATTATTAATAATTTAAAAAAACTAATTAATAATGTTAAGCTTGATAGGGTTTATAATGTAATGGAGATTTGTGGCGGGCACACACATTCGCTTATAAAATACTCAATCCCTTCACTTTTGCCTAATATTAACTTTATTCATGGGCCAGGTTGTCCTGTTTGTGTAATGCCAAAAAGTAGGCTTGATGAAGCTATTTTTTTAGCAAGTATGGAAGGTGCTATTTTTTGCACGCTTGCTGATTTGATTAAAGTTCCTGCTAGTAATACGAGTTTAGAAAAATTAAGAGCACAAGGCAAGGATATTAGAGCGCTTTATAGCCCACTAGAAGTATTAAAAATCGCAAATGAAAATAAAGATAAAAAGATTATATTTTTTGCAATAGGTTTTGAAACTACTACTCCTATGAGTGCGGTTTTGATTGAAAAAGTGCTTGAAATGGGACTTAAAAATGTATTTTTTCATATAAATCATGTAAGAGTTCCTGAGCCTGTTGAAGCCTTATTAAATGATAAAGATTGTAATATTGATGGCTTTTTAGCCCCATCACATGTAAGCGTGATAATAGGAGAAAACGCATATTTAAATATGGCTAATACTTATAAAAAACCATTTGCTATAAGTGGTTTTGAGCCTGTTGATTTAATGCACTCGCTATTAAATTTAAGCTTACAATTTAAGAATAAAACTCATAATGTTTATAATGAATATTCAAGATTAGTTAGTAAAAATGGTAATGAAAAAGCTAAAGAATTAATTGAAAAATACTTTAGGCGTGATGATTTTGAATTCCGTGGCTTAGGTGTTATTAGTAATGGCGGTTTGGAGCTAAAAGATGAATATGATTATATAAACGCAAAAAAAGTATTTGATATAAAAACAAATACAAAAGCAGAAAACAAAGCCTGTCTATGCCCTAAGATTTTAAAAGGACTTGCAAAGCCAACTGATTGCAAAGTTTTTGGTAATTTATGCACGCCTAATAATCCAATAGGAAGTTGTATGGTAAGTAGTGAAGGTGCTTGTGCTGCTTATTATAAATACAATAAGAGTTAAATTTATTAATATAAATTAAATGATTTATAAAATATTTTTATAAAAATAATTATATATTAAATAAAAATATAAAATTATTTATGAACTATATTTTTTGTAGCGATAAAATGAGAATAGCCGTGTTATAGCACGGCTTAAAACCTTTTTTTATCGGAGTTTCGTTATGTTTTCGCAACATAAAAAGAAAACTTGCTTGATATTATACATAAATTTAATAAAATTTGAAATAAAGTTAAAATTTTAATCATAGTTGTATGGCTTGTAATATCTTTTTTCATAAAATAATATAAATACACAGAAATACTCATAAAAATAAAAATCTATATTCAAACAAATTTACCTAGCTTAAAAACTTTTATTATTATTTCATAAATAAAAATTAAAGTATAAAAATTAAATCAAGTAAGTGTGTTTTTTTGTTTGATTACTTATAAGTTTATTATAATCTTATGCAAAAAATATATCAAAGGAGTAAAAATTAATTTATTTGTTTATGATAAATACGAGTATATTAATAAAAGACAAATTTTTACAGATTTATTGAATGTTGAAAAAAATTGAAAAGATGAAAAATGAATTAGAAAATCATTGATAGATTTTTTAAAAGTCAAAAGTAAAAAAATATATGAAACATCTATATTAGAAGTATTAATAATAAAAAACTAGATAAGGAATTTGAAAAACTTTCACAAGATGAGCAAGAAACGATAATCGTTGAAATAAAAGCTAAATGAGTATTTAATGTATGAAATAATTATCAAAAAATTAGCTGATAAAAAAATAGCTAAAATTCAAAAAGGAAATTTAAAAGCAATGATTAAAATAAGAACTTTTATAAAGAATTAGAAAAAAATGAGAAAATCTTAAAATGCTAAACAATACAAAAGTTATGGAAGTATTTAATGACAATAAGCATTATAGTTAGCGTATTGGTGATTATAGAATATAAAATTTTAGAAATTTAAATTATAAAAATAGCTATTAGAAAAAACATTTATGATAAATTTCTAAAGTATTAATTTAAAAAATCAATAGCAATTAACTTAGATTATAACGACAGAATTTAGCCTTTAATTATTTTATAAACAATAAAATTAAAGGTATATATTAACAAGATAATAAATTATATTTAAGAATAAAAATAATTATAAAAATAACTTAATAAAAATAAAAATTATATTTTATTGAATTGTTTAAAAATGATATGAATAAAAGCTATGTTTTTGCATGGCTTTTAGTTTATTATTATTAAAGTATAATTAAGACTCTATGTTATATTTATAATTAATTTATTTAATGTTAATTTTAAATTAAAATTTAAGCACAATATAGATTTTTAGCTATATAAATTAATTGATATGATTTTATTTGAAGTTAAAGTTGATTTTTAAGAATATAATTAAATTATATTTACATGTAGATATAGAATTTGATATTGGGAACAAAACAATTAAAAAATATTAAAATATTATTGTTTTTAAAATAAAACAATATAGATACATTAGAATAATTTTATTCTAATGTATCTAAAAGCTAATTTTAGGTTTTATATGATTTTTTCTAGCTTTATTTAAACTAATATCACCTAAGAAAATCTCTAAAATTTTAACAATCTCCCTTGCTTTAAAATTTGTAATTTTTAGTTTTATATCGCAGGAATTATTGTAAAGTGGCATTCTTTTATCATAGAGTAGTTTCGCCTTTTCATCAAATAATGGGCGTTTAGTATCATTTTTAAGCCTAGCCGCTATTTTATAAAAACTAAGATCTAAAAATACTACAAAACCCATTTTTTTAATATCTTTTAAATTTGCAAAACCACCACCACAAGATATTATTAAATCGCTTTTAGTAGCTAATTCATCTCTTAAATCACATTCAAGTTTTCTAAAATATTCTTCTCCAAATTCAGCAAAAATTTCTTTGATACTTTTATTACATCTTTTTTCAATTTCTTTGTCAGTATCTATTACTTGTTTTTTTGTTAATTTTGCTAATTTTTTAGCTGTGGTACTTTTACCACAGCCCATAAATCCTATTAAAACTATATTTTTCATTATTGTTTCATTAATTCAGCTATTAAAAATGCAAGCTCTAATGCTTGGTCTGCATTTAATCTAGGGTCGCATTGGGTCTCATAGCGTCTTGCTAAATCGCTTTCGCTAACTCCAACACTACCACCTAAACATTCGGTTACATTTTGTCCTGTCATTTCAAAATGAACCCCACCAGGAATGATATTATTAGCTCTTGCAATATGCCAGAAATTTTTAACTTCATCTAAAATATCATCAAATTTTCTAGTCTTATAACCATTTACGCTTTGAGTATTACCGTGCATTGGGTCTATGCTATAGACTATTTTTCTATTTTCTTTAGCTAGTTCTTTAAAAATTTTATCAAGATTACTAATTTTTTCAGCACCCATTCTAATAATTATATTCAATCGTCCCGCTTCATCTTGTGGATTTAGCTTATCAGCTAAGGCTAATATATCACTAGCATTTGCGTTTGAACTTATTTTTACACCTATAGGATTTTTAACCCCACTTAAAAAATGCACATGAGCATCATCAAGCCCACGAGTTCTCTCACCTATCCATAGCATATGAGCTGAGCAATCATAATAATCTCCACTTAAGCTATCAACCCTAGTAAGTGCTGCTTCATAAGGTAAAAGTAGGGCTTCATGACTTGTATAAATTTTACTTTCTTTAAGTCTAGCATCGTTTTCACTGGTGATTCCACAACATTCAAGAAAATCAATAGCTTGTGTTACTCTAGCTGTCAAATCAGCATATCTATTATCTATATCAGGGCGTCTAACAAAACCTAAATTCCATTTATGAACTTGTTTTAAATCAGCTAAACCACCTACACTAAATGCACGTAGTAGGTTTAAAGTAGATGAGCTTTGAGTATATGCTTTTAGCATTCTTATAGGATCAGCCTTTCTAGCACTTTCACTAAATTCATAAGAATTAATGATATCTCCACGATAGCTAGGTAACTTTATGCCATTTTTTTCTTCATAATCACTTGATCTTGGTTTTGCAAATTGTCCAGCCATACGAGCTACTTTTACAACTTTTTTTGACCCACCAAATTGTAATATTAGTGCCATTTGCAAAAATAATTTAAACATATCACGGATATTATTAGCATTAAATTCATCAAAACTTTCAGCACAATCTCCACCTTGAAGTAAAAATGCTTCTCCAGTACAAGCCTTAGCTAGTTCGTTTTTTAATTCTCTTGCTTCCATTGCAAATATAAGTGGTGGATATGTTTTTAGTTCATTTACGATTTCATTAAATTTATTTTCATCTTCGTATATTGGTTGTTGAAGTGCTTTGTAATTTTTGTAACTATCAATATTCCATTGCATTATATTGTCCTTTTAATGTTTTTAAACTATTATATATAATTTTATGTTAATCAAGGAATATTATGAATTATGGATTTTTTGTAGCTTTTATTGTTTTTGTATTTTGGGGTTTAGTGCCTATTTTTTACAAGCAACTTGATACATTAGATGCCTTTGTAGTAATGTCGCATAGGATAGTTTGGTCGGTTATATTTTTAGCAATATTTTTAATAATTATAGGGCAATTTAAAAAAGCTTTACAAGAATTAAAATCTTTAAAAATGGCTTTTAATCTTTTTATTTGTGGTGCTTTAATTAGTGGAGATTGGGGTCTTTATATTTATATGGTTAATAAGAATTTAATCTTAGAAACTTCTTTAGGATATTTTTTAAGCCCATTATTTGGGATAATTTTTGCAAAAGTATTTTTAAAGGAAAATATGAGTAAATTAGGAATTATTAGTGTTAGTTTAGTGATTTTTGCGTGTTTATTTGAAGTAATTACTTTAGGAGCTTTACCTATATTATCAATTACTTTAGCGCTCTTAGTTAATTTTTATACTATTATTCGTAAAAAAGTTTATGTAAGTAGCGTTTATGGGTTTTTCTTAGAAACATTATTAATCACTCCTTTTGCTTTAATATTTTTATTTTCTATCCCAACGAATTTAGCTCATTTTGATATTGATTATTTAGGAGTATTACTTGCACTTAGTGGGCTTGTAACCTTGCTACCTATGTTAGGATACAATTATGCTACACAAAAATTAAGCTTAACATTACTTTCATATATGCAATATATTTGCCCGATAATTTCTTTTTTAGTTGCTATTTTTTTATACAATGAGAGTATAAATTTTCATAAAATGTTATCTTTTGCTATAATTTTTGTAGCAGTAGCTTTAAGTGTTTATGATAATGTTTTTAAAAAAGGGTTAAAAAATGAATGAATTTTCAATTTACTTAGCTGGTATAATTATAATAGTTGTAGTTTTTGCAGCGATTTTAAAGAAAGTTTTTTTAGAGCTTGATAAACACGGAGATTTTGTAAGAAAAGAAGAAAAGAATACAGCTAATTTTACTCAAGAAGAAGTTTTAAGCCTAATTCATAATGAAAACGAAAAATGTGCATTATTGTGCGATAATTTAGAAGAAATATTTAATAAATACGCAAGTTTAATGCCTGAAAGTGATAAAGAAAAAGCCTTAGCTTTAGTATCTGTTTTAAATACCATAAAGACTTTACCTAGTGATGAATTAAAAGATAAATTATTAAAACTTTTACCAGAATTTGAAGAGTGCGTTCAAAAAGCTTTAGGAGATGAAAAAGCTAAAGAATTTTTTGATTTAGCAGCGTTAAAATATAATGAAATTTTTAAGGATTGAAATGAAAGAATTACTAATTAATAAGCTTTTTAAATTCTCAAACGAGCCTGTAAAATTTTTAGATTTAATAGAAGCAAATAGCCTTTATAATGAAGGAATGCTAATTGACCCAGCGAAATTACATTTTAAGTTTAATTATTTTAATACTTATTTTATATATTTTATATTGTGCTTAATCGTGCTTACACCATTAACTATTGCTACTCATTTTTTATTTGAAAAAATTGACTTTCATTTTAGTTTAATTAGTGCTGTATTTGTAACTTCTGCTATTTTTATATGTTTTGATATTTTTAAGATTTATACAAGAAAAATAGCAAGTCTTAGACAAATAAAAGCAGCGTGGCAAATACATTTATCGCATTTTGAATATGAAAAATACAACTCAATTGTTGTTGAAATTTATAATAAAGCAAATGAACTTAGCATACCTAAGACAAAATTAGAGCAATATATTTTAGAAAATCTAGTAAAAAGGGGTTAGTATGAAATTGATTAGATTTATGAAAGATAATGTAGTTTATCATGGGAATTTAGGCGATAATAATAAGGTGGGTTATTTTAAAAATTATTCTTCTTATTTTGATAGATTAGAATTGATTGAAGATGCTTTTATGCTTAGTGAAGTTAAGTTATTATCTCCAATCAAATCTCCTTATCAAGATGTAATATGCTTAGGAATAAATTATTTAGAACATGCAAAAGAAAGCTATAAATTTAAAGGAATTGAGTTTGATGGCAAAAGAGAAGAAGCTGTTTATTTTGCAAAAAGAGTAAATGAGTTTTCTAATCCATTTGATATTTTAGATATTAGTGGCGAAAAATTAGATTATGAATGTGAACTTGCATTTGTACTTAGAAAAGATGCTTATAAATTAGATGATACAAGTGATTTTGATGATTATATTTTAGGATATACTATTTTAAATGATGTTAGCGATAGGGCAATTCAAAACAAACATAAGCAATGGTATATGGGAAAAAGTTTAGCTAATTCTTGTCCATTTGGTAGTTTTATTAATACAGGTCTTAGTATAAAAGACGCAAGTAATTTAAAAGTAGAATGCTTTGTAAATGATGAATTAAGACAAAGTTCTAATACAAATATGCTTATTTTTGATATTCCTTATATCTTAAAAGAATTATCAAATTACACCTGTTTAAAGGCTGGAACTATCATTAGCACAGGCACTCCAAGTGGTGTTGGAATGGGCTTTAATCCGCCTAAATTTTTAAAAAGTGGTGATAAGATTGAATGTAGAATAGAGCGTCTTGGCTCATTAATAAATTATATAAAGTAAGAACAATATGAACGCAGCATTATTAAGTAAAAAAATAAATACAAATTATAAAACTTCAGCATTTAATATCCATAAAGATTGGGAAAATCCTTATGCACCAAAAGGAATAGTCCCAAGAATTACTAAAGAACAAGCGCTTAATTTATTAAGAAATTCTGATTTAGCTACTTTAGGTCAGATTGCTTATGCGGTAAAAAATAAGCTTCATCCAACTAAACTTACTACTTTTGTAGTAGATAGAAATATTAATTACACAAATATTTGTTTAGTTGATTGTAAATTCTGTGCTTTTTATCGCCACGCAAAGGATAGTGATAGTTATATTTTAACATACGAGCAAATCGGACAAAAGATTGAAGAATTATTAGCAATTGGTGGCACTCAAATATTATTTCAAGGTGGAGTGCATCCAAAACTTGATATTACTTGGTATGAAGATTTATTAAGATATATAAGCACAAATTATCCTAGTATTACAATTCACGGCTTTAGTGCAGTTGAGATTGAATATATTGCAAAAATTAGCAAAATTAGCACTAAAGAAGTATTAAAAAGAATGAGCGATTGTGGGCTATTTTCTATCCCTGGAGCAGGTGCAGAGATTTTAAGCGATAGAGTAAGAGATATGGTAGCACCTAGTAAATGCGATACTGCTACTTGGTTAAGAATTCATAAAGAAGCTCATGAATTAGGCTTACTTAGCAGTGCAACTATGATGTTTGGGCATGTTGAAAGCGATGAAGAAATAATTGAGCATTTAGACTATTTAAGAAATCTTCAAGATATAACAGGTGGCTTTAGAGCATTTATTTTATGGAGTTTTCAAGGTAAAAACACTAGATTAAAGGCTGAAAATCCACATTTAATGAATGCAAGTTCTAATAGATATTTAAGATTATTAGCAATTTCTAGAATATATTTAGATAATTTTGCAAACATTCAAAGCTCTTGGGTTACTCAAGGAAGTGCAGTAGGGCAACTCGCATTAAAATTTGGTGCAAATGACTTAGGTTCAACTATGATGGAAGAAAATGTTGTTGCAGCTGCAGGTGCAAAATATAGAATGAATGAACAGCAAATGATAGAATTAATCCGTGATTTAGGCGAAAATCCAGCTAAAAGAGATACAGCATATAATATTTTGGAATACTACAATGAATAATTTTGTGCATTTAAAAACTAATGATGATTTAGTATATATTAGTATTAGCTATCCTAATTATGGAAGGATTTTTCATAATGCTAATGCTATGGCAGCTGAGTTTTTTTACAATGAGAGTTTAGATGATGAGTTTTATATAAAATTAGAGCAAAGTGCAATTAATATTAGTGCTAGTGCTAATTATTTTGATTTTACATTTGATATAGTTTGTCTTAAAAAAGAGCTTGATAATTGCTTAAATGCTTTTAATAATATGCTTTTAAATACCGAAATTACTAATTTTGAATTAATCAAAAACAAAATAAAAAATTATTTTTTAATCCATATTCAAGATTACGATAATTTAGCAAAGATGAAATTATATGAGAATTATTTTAAAAATGATTTTAAAAATGATAAATTTGGCGATTTTGAAGCTTTAGATGAAAAAGAATTTAAAAATTATATTTTAAACCTTAAAAATCAAGCAAATAAGATAGTAATTAGTGCAAATTTAGATGATATTAGTAAAGTTAAAAAACTTTTAAACAATAAGCAAAGTTCTTATGAAAAATTAAAAATAAATGAGAGTTTTTATAAAGAAGAAAGCAAAGAAATATCACAAGCTTTTGTTAGGTTTATAAGCAGCGTAGAGATTAAAAGCATTTATGAAAGAGCTATTATAAGTCTTGCTATTTATGTTTTAGGCGGTGGATTTGGCTCAAGAATTACCGAAGAAATCAGAGTAAAAAGGGGCTTAGCTTATTCGGCTTTTGCGTTTTTAGTAGCGTTTAAGAAAAATTATCTTATTTCAGGCTATTTACAAACAAAAAATGAAAGCAAAAAAGAAGCTATAAAAATAGTTCAAGAAGAGTTCAAAAGATTAGTAGAATTTGGAATAAGCGAAGATGAGTTTAAAAAGGCTAAAGATTTTTTAGTAGGTAGTGAGATTTTAAAATACTCAACCACTCAAAATCGTCATAGCATTGCAAGTAGCGAGTGTTTTAGTGATTTAAAACAAGGCGAATTAAGAGAAATTACAAAGATAATTAAAGATTTAGAGCTTAAAACTTGTAATGATTTTTTAAAAAATCAAAAAAGTATTACCGAGCTTAGTTTTTATGTAATAGGTAATAATGAATAAGGATTTAGAAAAATTATCTTGTAAAGATATAGTTGAATTAGCTCTTTTAATGCCTAAAAAATTTGATGATTTAAGATTAAATAATGAGCCTGTATTAAACGAGCTAAATTGCACAAAAGTTATAATAAAATCTAAAAAACAACTACCAGGCAAAAGGCTTAGTATAATTGCGTATTCATATAATTGGGAGTGTGAATGCACTATTACTATATTTAATCTAAGACCTTTTCATAATGCACTTTTTGCTATAAATAAAGAGCTGATTATTTATGGGAAATTAGGCGATTTTGCAGGGCTTTTGCAATTTATTAATCCAAAAATCATTAAAGATAGTGGAGAAATCACTGCTAATTATTTGATAAAAGGTGTAAGTGATAAAGAGATTTGTAAGATAAAAAATAAATATTTAACTTACGAAGCTTTAAAAGAATTTAATTTATTAGATGAGCATATAAAATTGCTATTAATTATGAAAGAAAATAGCCAAGAAGCAATGAAATTGCTTAATTCAAAAGAATTAAACGAATGCTTAAAATTCGTTGAGATTTATCATCATATAAAAAGACTTAACGAAACTTATAAAAACGATACTTTATATAAAAAAATTAAAACTTTTGATATAAACAAATGGCTAAAATCTCTACCTTTTAAGCCGACAAACGACCAGATAAATGCGATAAATGATATTAAAAATGACCTTGAAAGTATTCATCATAAAATTAGAATAGTAATGGGAGATGTTGGTTGTGGAAAAAGCTTAGTGATTTTTGCAGCAGCGCTTATGTGTTATCCTAAAAAAGTGGTTTTAATGGCACCAACAAGTGTTTTAGCCCAACAACTTTATAATGAAGCTAAAAGACTTTTGCCAGGGTTTTTAAAGATATTGCATTTTGTATCAAGCAAGACTAAATTAATGCAAGATGAATTAAAAGAAGCAAATTTTGTAATAGGCACTCACGCACTTTTATGGGCTAGTTTAGACGATGCTACTTTAGTTATGGTTGATGAGCAACAAAGATTTGGGGCTAAGCAAAGAATGAAGCTTAAAGATTTAGCTACAAATGATAAAGAAAATCCGCATTATATAGAGTTTTCAGCTACACCAATACCAAGAACAACCGCATTAATTCATAGTGATATTTACAGCTATTCTTTCATAAAAGAACTACCATTTAAAAAAGAAATAGAAACAAAACTAATCACAATAGCAAATAGCAATGAATTATTTAATCACATAAAAAGCGAAAATAAACAAAACCATCAAGCAATAATAGTTTATCCTTTAATAGAAGAGAGTAAAAGCTCATCTTATAAACCACTTGAGAGTGTTATTAGCTTTTATGAGAAGAATTTTGATAAAGTTTATTATACGCACGGCAAGGATAAAGAAAAGGATAATATATTATTGCAATTTGCTGAAAATGGAAATGTATTATTAAGCACTACTATCGTAGAAGTTGGAATTTCACTGCCAAGATTAAGCATAATTGTAATCGTTGCACCAGAGCGATACGGCTTATCTACACTTCATCAACTTCGTGGAAGAGTAGGAAGAAATGGGGTTAAGAGCTATTGTTATTTGCTTAGTAAGTTTGAATTTAGTGATAGATTGATTAAATTTGCTAATACCTTAGATGGATTTAAAATAGCCGAAATTGACTTAGAAAACCGCAAAAGCGGGGATTTAATAGATGGAGATGTTCAGCACGGAATTAGCTTTAAGTATTTTGATGAAAGTGCTGATTTTGATATATTAAACAAAGCTAAAAACTATATTAATAATTTAAATTAAATTTTATTTTTTTTAAATATAATTTTTGCCTATTTTTAAATTATTCTTAAAACAGTTTGTTATAGTCATTGGATTATTCTTACTGGGGGGGGTATTAATATACCCCTTTCATTAGATTGCAAATTTACTATACAACTTATAAATTTAAAAATAAATTTTTTAAAAAGGAAGATGATGAATAAAAATTCATTAATTGGGGGGGGGGATTGCCCTTTTTAGTTTAGTAAGTTCTCTTAGTGCAGCTCCTTATGTAGCTACAGGTGGTTTTGAAAATCAAAAATTAGATGAAGCAAAACCAGTTCTTATACTTGGTGAGAGTTCTATTACAGCTAATGAAAATTATGAGATTAAATCTTTGATACAGCTTATAGGATCAGCTGAAGTAAAATCAAGTGATGATGCTAAATTTACATTTAAAAATACCGTTAAGGTTATTACGCATAAGGACAATAATAACATATTCGTATCTTATTTTAAAGATAATGGTTCTATTTTTGATACAAATAATTCAATAGCTTTAAGTATTGGTAGAACATTTATGGATAATGATTTAAAAACAGCACCTCGTGTAGAATTATTAGGTTCAAAAATTGTTACAAATAACGACAGGTCTATTCAAAATCTTGGTGGTATTTTGTATCTTAATGATGTAAATATAGAGAATAAAAATGATAAAGGTTATGCTTTATATAGTTCAGGAAGTACTGGAATATATGGTAATAGTATAATAAAGGGTAATATTAATGATAATAAATTAGCTATTTTTGGAGAAGATAATACATTTAATGCAAAATCTAGTGATGCTAATAGTTTTTATGCAGAAGATAAAGAAAATTTATACATTAAAGGTGATATTCGTACAAATACTTTAAATAATGCTAAAAATTTTGCTATTAGTGGTAATGTAAATGTTTTAGCTAATGAAATTACAAATATAGAAAATGCCTATATAGGTGGATATTTAAGTAATGGTAAAGGAACATTAGTATTAGATAATGTAAATTTAACTCAAATTCCATTAGATAAAGCAATAGCTGGAGGGATTAAAAATTCAATAACAACATTAGGTAATTTAAATATTTTTAACTCTAATTTAAAAGGTCAAATTGCTAGTGAGGGTGCAGTAAATATAATTAATTCTGAAATTGAAAGATTAGTTAATGGCTCTTCTAAACCTTCTAAACCTTACACCGATGATGATAAAAGAGCAGTTACATTAGACAAGGTAATAGCTAGTGATAGTGTTACAAATCATAGAGGAGATATAAATGCAAATAATACTACATTTAAAAAAGGTGCTTTAGCTGATAATTTAAATTTAAGTGATTCTACAATTTATTCAGAAAATGGAATTGTGTATGAGGCAAAAAATGCTATTAATTTTAATAGGGTAACTAGCACAATAGATGATAAGACAAATACAAAAGTAGGCGAAGGGACTATTAAAGCAAAAGAACTTGGAACTATAAGTTATTCTATACTTAATCAAAACATAGATGGTGATAACGGAGAAAAAGAATTATTTGTTAAATGTTCTACATTAACAGGTGGTCTTAAAAATATTAAAAATTTAAGAGCTGAATGTTCTAGAATAGTAGGTGGATTTAAAGTAGATAAATTAAATGCAAAACACACTACATTCATACTTGGTGGAACAAGTGCGACATATAATGGTGCTATTCAATCAACCGTTAGCACAAGTGGTATGAATAATACTATAGGTTTAGTTGGTGTTATAAAGGATAATGCTTTTGATAAATCATTATTAGATAAGAATTTATTACTTGCTAAATTAGTAGTAGGTGATGGCGATGCTAAAAAAGATAGCTTTATTAATTCTTTAGTAGCTTATAAAGGAATAAGTGCTATTATGCTACCTAAAGAATATTTAGTATCTAATGAAGAAAATGGAGTAATTACATATTCACTTGATAAGGATGCAAATAATACAAAAGCAAGTGAAAATGATATTGATGTAAAAGATAATATAGAGCTTAAAAAAGAAGTTTCTGATTTAGGTAATGCTAGTATAAATAAAATTTCATCAAATGTAATGTTTGTTAATGATAATGCTATTAATTCAGCTAGAAATTTAGTTAATCATATTTATTATTCTCAGGTGCTAGATTACAATAATCTTAATAAGCGTTTGGGTGATTTAAGAAATAATGAAAATTCAATAGGTTTTTGGAGTAGAGCATATACAGCTAAAGCAACAGCTAATAATTCTGGTATAAAGGCTAATGCATTTATTTTTGGTGCTGATAAAAAAACTGATTTTAATGGGTTAGATTTATATACTGGAGTTCTTGCAGAAATTGGGCATAGTTATATGAGTAATATTGATTCTAGCCTTAATCAATATGGTTTTGGTGTTTATGCAAGCTTTTTATCTAATGATGGTTTGTTTGTGGATACTACAGCTAAGATTCATCATTATAAAAACAAATTTAAAGATGAGGTATTAGGTGAATTAAATGATAGTGGAACTGGATTTATTATAAGTGCGGAAATTGGTAAAAGATTTGGGACTGATTATTATTTAGAGCCTAGTTTTGAGCTAATTGGTCATTATGTTCCAGCTACAAATTTATCAAATGACAATGTTTTCATAAAATCAGATTCTAAATTTATGATAGCTAGTAAATTTGCTTTATTTGCAGGAGCTAAAATTAATGATAATATAAGTATTAGAACAGGATTTGGTGGTGTGTTTGATTTAAGAAAATCAAGTATATTTAGTGTAGCTGATGATTGCTTTAAAGTTGATAATATTGCTAATAATGGAAGAGATAAAAGATATTTTGTTAATATAGGAACCAATTTAGAATTTGGTAAAAATATTAGAGCTAATATAGAATTTGAAAAATCAATAGGAAGTAAATTAGGAATTGATTATCAATTAAATGCAAATATTAGATATTCTTTCTAAAAAATGGCTAGTTTAACTAGCCATTAAGATAATTTAAAATTTCATCCTTTGTTTTTATATTTTGTATTAATTTTTTATCTTTTAATAAGTATATTTTATCGCTTAAATTTAAGGCTTCATCAATATCATGTGTGATTATTAGAGTGCTTAGTTTATATTTTTTTTGTATAGTTTTAAACCACTTATGTATTTGAATTTTTGTAATTGTATCAAGTGCATTAAACGGTTCATCTAGTAGATAAATACTTGCCTTAATTACCATTGTTCTAATAAAAGCTATTCTTTGTTTCATCCCACCGCTTAGCTCTTTAGGGTATTTGTTTTTACAATCTAGCATATTAAATTCGGCTAAAATTTCATTAGCCCTTTTTAGTGCTTCTTGTTTGTTAAAATTGTTAATTATCATAGGCAACATTATATTTTCTTCTATATTTTTATGTTCTAATAATAAGTCTTTTTGTTGCATATATCCTATTTTTATAAGCTCATCATTTTCTTGGTTGATTATTATTGCATTATTGTTAGGTAAAATTCCAGCTATTAGGTTAAACATAGTTGTTTTGCCACATCCACTTTCTCCTAAAATACTTACTATTTCGCCTTTTTTTAATTCTAAATTTATATTTTTTAAAATTTCTTTATCTTTATATGAAAAATTAAGATTTTGAATAATTAATTTATTTAATATATTCATTGCTAAATCCTAAATTTAAAGGAATAGTATTTTGTAATATTTTAGTTTCATTTAACCATTCGTAAAACTTATTCCATCTATTAGCATCAAATTCTCCCCATTTAAAAGGATTACTTGCATATTGTTTTGATAAATAACTTTGAGATAATAGTATAAATTCTTTTTTTGCTTTTAATTCGGGTGCGTATTTTATTAAAATTTCAGCAGATTCCTTAGGATTATTAATAGCATAAATATAGCCTTTTTTTATAGCTTTTAATACTTTTTTTGCTTGTTCTTTATTATTTTTTAAATAATCATTATTAGCTATTATTATTGGCGAATAGTAATCAAGTTTTTCATCAAAATCTTTCATATAATAAAAATTTGTTTTAACACCCATTATATTTGCCAAAACAACATCCCAACCATAAAATACCCAGCAAAAGTCAAATAATTTATTTTGAAGACTTGATATTGAATTACTATCTACATTAGGGATAAAAACAATATCATTTGAATTTATATTATTTTTGCTTAAAATATGTTTTATCATAGCTATTTCAACTGGGTCATTCCAGCTACCATATTTTTTGTTTATCATATCTTTAGGCAAAACAATATTATTTTCTTTTAGTGATAATAAACCTGAGGTATTATGCTCTATTATTGCTGCAACTGCTGTTATATTTGCACCTTTTGAAAGCTTTGAAGCCATAGAGTCTTGATAATAAATTCCAAAAGGAGCCTTATTATTTATAATCAAATCACTTGTGCTATCTTCAGGCGATGATTTTATGTTTAGTTCTATATTTTCATCTTTAAAATAACCTTTTTCTATAGCTACAAAAAGTCCTGTATGATTAGTATTAGGAACCCAATCAAGTATAAAATCTACTTGTTCTAAATTATTTTCATTATTTTTAGAACAAGCAATAAATAATATTAAAACCAAAAACGATAAAATTTTTTTCATATTTACTCCCTCCATTTACATATTAATTTTTCAATAATTTTTGTGATTTTTATACTAATTAAGCTAAGTGTAGAAATTAAAACAATAATAGCAAACATATTATCATACATAAATAATTTTTTAGATTGAATCATATATACTCCAAGCCCTTCAAATCCACCAAGCCACTCACTAACAACAGCACTAATATAAGAGTAACTAACACTTACTCTAAGTCCTGAAAAAAAATAAGGAAGTGTGCAAGGAATTTTATAATGCCATAAAATTTGCCTATCATTTGCATTCATTGTTTTTAATAAAGTTATATAGTCTTTATCAATATTTTTTAATCCATCTAATACATTTATTAATATAGGAAATATTGTTGTTATAGTTATTAAAACTATTTTCGGTAACATATTATATCCTAGCCATAATACTAAAATTGGTGCTATAGCAATAGTCGGAATTGTTTGCAAGACAATGAAAAATGGATATATTATCTTATAAATTAATTCAAATTTATTCATTACAAAAGCTAAAATACAAGCGATTATTATTCCAAAAAATAATCCTAAAAATGTTTCAATTAAGGTAATTTTTGTATGAAAAATTAAATTACTATAGTTTTTTATAAACGCTAAGAATATTTCTTTAGGTGACGGAATTATATACTGAGGTAGTATATTAAAATCTTTAGTAATTTGCCATATTATTAAAAAACATAGCCAAAAAATTATACTAGAATATTTTTTCATTTTTTCCCTTCGCTGGAATTATCCAATCAGGTTCTAAGGGTAAGGGCTAAACCCACTCTCAGCAATTAAGCTCCCCTAAAAACTAATTATCATTTTATAATATAATGAATAATGTAAAGCAATTTTAAGGGTTTAAAATGAAAATATTAACAAACAATGTAACAGCAATTCACGAAATAAAAGGTTCTAAATTTTTAACTTATTTTGAACCGTTTAGTATAGATCAGAATGTAAGAATTAGGCAAGAGGAATTAAGAGAAATTCATTTTAAATGTGTTCATGTTGTATATGCTTCTAGGGTATTGAATGAATTTGGACAAATTGTTGAAAATCAAAGTGATGATGGTGAACCTAAAGGAAGTAGTGGCACACCAGCACTTAATGTTTTAAGAGGTGCTGATATTATTAATTGTGTTTGTTATATTGTTAGATATTTTGGTGGAACTTTACTTGGAGTAGGTGGACTTGTTAGAGCTTATTCTTTAAGTGTAAATTTGGGAATAAATGAAGCTATAAAAAATAATTATTTATCTATATATATAAAAAAAGATGATTATTTAGTAGAAATTGATTATGCAATGGTCAATAAATTTAGTTATATACTTGATAATCTTAATATATCTTATGATAAAGAGTTTTTGCATAATGTGTTTTTTACATTACATTTGAGCGAAGATGAATTAAAATTATTAGAATTTAAAATTAAAGATTTAAGAATTGAATTAGTAAAAATATAGAAATAATTTTTAAATAGTAATTTTTATTATTTACTATCTATTATCCTTTTAAAAATATTATTCTATTATAATTTTTAAAAGGAGATATAATGAAACAATTAACAACGGATTTTGGTAACCCAATAGGTTCAAATCAAAACTCACTTAGTGCAGGTGCAATGGGACCGCTTTTAATGCAAGATTATCAATTGATTGAAAAACTTGCTCATCAAAATAGAGAAAGAATTCCAGAGCGTGCAGTTCATGCAAAAGGAAGTGGAGCTTATGGAGAATTAAGAATAACACAAGATATTAGCAAATATACAAAAGCAAAAGTTTTTGCTAAGGGTGAAGTTACTCCACTTTTCTTACGCTTTTCAACAGTTGCAGGTGAAGCAGGTGCAGCTGATGCTGAAAGAGATGTTCGTGGTTTTGCAATTAAGTTTTATACAAAAGAAGGTATTTGGGATTTAGTAGGTAATAATACCCCTACATTTTTCTTAAGAGATGCTTATAAATTCCCTGATTTTATTCATACTCAAAAAAGAGACCCAAGAACTCATTTAAGAAGCAATAATGCTGCGTGGGATTTTTGGACTTTAACTCCTGAAGCACTACATCAAGTAACAATTCTTATGAGTGATAGAGGAATTCCTGCATCATATCGTCATATGAATGGATATGGTTCTCATACTTATTCGTTTATTAATGATAAAAATGAAAGATTTTGGGTTAAATTTCACTTTAAAACCAAACAAGGAATTAAGTGCTTAACAAATGAAGAAGCAGAAAAAATCATAGCAAAAGATAGAGAATCTCATCAAAGAGATTTATATGAGAATATTGAAAAAGGAAATTTCCCTGTTTGGAGTGTAAAAGTTCAAATCCTTGCAGAAAACGAAGTTGAAAAACTTGGATTTAATCCATTTGATTTAACAAAAGTATGGCCTCATAGCATTGTTCCATTAATTGAAGTTGGAGAAATGATATTAAATCGCAATCCACAAAATTACTTTAATGAAGTAGAGCAAGCTGCATTTAGCCCAAGTAATATTGTTCCAGGTATAAGCTTTAGCCCTGATAAAATGCTTCAAGCTAGAATTTTTAGCTATCCTGACGCACAAAGATACAGAATTGGTGCAAACTATCATCAATTACCTGTAAATAGAGCTAGAAATGAAGTTAGCACATATAATGTTGCAGGTGCTATGAATTTTGGTATAGGTGATAATTTAGCTAATGGTGCTTATTATGAGCCAAATACTTTAGATGGTGCAAGTGAAAATGCTAAATATCTTGAGCCTGATTTGGCAATAGGTAATAGTGCAGCTAGATATGCTCCGCTTGATAATGATTTTTATACACAACCAAGAAATCTATTTAATATCTTACCTGCTGATGAAAAAGAAAGACTATATAAAAATCTAGCAGCAAGTTTTGATGGTGTAAAAGATGAAATCATTGCAAAAGCTCTAGCACATTTTGAAAAAATTAGCCCTGAATATGCAAATGGCGTAAGAAAAGCTTTAGGAAAATAAAATGCAATTAAGTAGTGCCGAATTAGCAAGATACGATGAATTATGTAAAATGGCGTTGGATTTTGCAAGAAATAATGATTACAACACTCTCCTTAACATGATAAAGGCAGGATTTAATGTTGATTTTAAAGACCATCGTGGAAACACACTTTTAATGTTGGCTTGTTATAACGGCTCTTACGAATGCGCTCAAATGCTTATTAGCAATGGTGCAAGTGTTGATATGAAAAATGATAAAGGTCAAACTCCACTAGCTGGAGTTTGCTTTAAAGGTTATTTAAATATCGTAAAACTACTAGTAGAAAATGGAGCAAATATTGATGAAAACAATGGTTTAGGAATGACTCCTTATACATTTGCCTTAATGTTTGGAAGAACTGAAATTGCTGAATATTTAGCTTCGCAAAAATCTAGTATATTAAAAAAATTAACGTTAAAACTCTTAAAACTCTTCAAAAAAGTATAAAATTTAAAAGCAAATAATATTTTTTATAAATAATTAATATTATTTGCTATTTTATGATATATTTTTGCAAAAAATTTTAAAGGAGATAAAATGTTAAATTGTAACAATCTAAATTCTTTTGTATTATTAACTAAAGCCCATTGACCCTTACTCTTATTTTTTAATTTCCCAAATTTTTATTATTGTTTATTTTTTAGTTTTTTATTTTTAGCATTTTAGGCTTTATAGCTTTATTTTATTTGCTTGAAAATAAATTTGTTTTATTGTTTTTAAAGGAAAAATTATGAAAAAATTTATTATTTTATTAGCATTTGTAATGCAAATTTTCGCACAAGATTTGATTAAAGTTGGAATTGACCCAGCATATGCACCATTTGGATATATGAAAGATGGTAAAGCATATGGATTTGATATAGATTTAGTAAATGAAATGGCTAAAATATTGGATATTAAAGTGGAATTTGTTCCTATGGATTTTGATGGTTTAATAAGTAGTTTAAAACTTAAAAAAATTGATATGATAGCTTCAGGGCTTAGAAATACACCAGAAAGAGCTAAAAGTGTTGAGTTCAGTGATTTTTACTACATAAGTAGTAATTATTTTTTAAAACAATCTTCAAGAACTGATATTATTGAAATTAATGGACTTACTATAGGAGCACAATTAGGCTCAATTCAAGCTGATATATTAGCTAGATTTAAAGATGTAAAAATATTTTTAAATGCTGATACTTCAAATTTAATCTTAGCATTAGTTGGTGGCAAAATTGATTCTGTTTTAGTAGATAAAACTGTAGCCAAAGGATATTTAAGAAATTATAAAAATTTAGTTGTATTTAAGAAAACTGAAGAAAAAACTGATGGTCTAAGTTTTGCTTTTGCTAAAGGAAATACAAAGTTAAGAGATGAATTTAATAGGGCACTTAAAATTATAAAAGATAGTGGAATTTATGATAATTTAATAAAAAAATATGATATGGAGTAAGGAAAAATTATGAAAAAATTAATTATTTTACTAGCATTTGTAATGCAAATTTTCGCACAAGATTTAATTAAAGTTGGTATGTCGCCTGGTTTTGCTCCGTTTGGATATATAAAAGATGAAAAAATCGTTGGCTTTGATATAGATTTAGTAAATGAAATAGCTAAAGTGTTGGATATTAAAGTGGAATTTGTTCCTATGGATTTTGATGCTTTAATGGGTGCTGTTAAATTAGGCAAAATTGATGTGATAGCTTCAGGACTTAGCAATACTCCTGCAAGGGCAAAAAATGTTGAGTTTAGTGATATTTATTACACTGGTTCAAATTGTTTTTTAAGATTAAAATCAAGAACTGATATTAAAGATTTAAATAATTTAGTAGTAGGAGTGCAATTAGGTTCAATTCAAGCTGCAATGCTTAATGAAATTCCTTCGGCAAAACCATTTTTAAATTCTGAAATTTCAAATCTAATCCTAGCATTAGTAAATGGCAAAATAGATGCTGTTATAGTTGATAAATTAGTAGCTAGAGGATACTTAAATACCTATAAAGAAATTGAAATATTTAAAGATATACAAGAAAAAGGTGGCACTAGCTTTGCATTTGCTAAAGGTAATATTAAATTAAGAGATAAATTTAATGAAGGTTTGAGAATTCTAAAAGAAAATGGTATTTATAACAAATTATTAAATAAATATAATATGTAATATAAATTTTTAAGTTTTTATTAATTTTATATATTTTTTTATAAAATTAACAAAATGTATTTTTATAAAATTGTTAATTATCTTATAAATATCCTTTTATATATTATTATTTTTGATAAATTAATATAAATAAAAAAATTTTATAAATAATATTTTTTATTATCTAAATAATATTATAATTTACTTGCAAATTATATAAAAAGGAGTAAGTAATGAAAAAAATTATGTTATCTTTAAGTTTATTAGTAGGTTTAAATGCTGCTAGTTTAATTGATGAAGCAAAAGAAGCAGGTTTGGTTGCTATACCTAGCGATAAAGCCAAATTAGAAGAATTAATTAAACAATATGCACCTGATTATGTAGAATATCCTACCACTAAAGAAAGAGTTGAACTTGGTAAAAAACTATATTTTGACCCAAGAATTTCAAAAAGTGGAATTATATCTTGTAATACCTGTCATAATTTAGGTTTAGGTGGAACTGATGGGGTTCCAGCAAGTACAGGACACAAATGGTCTCCTAATCCACATCATCTAAACTCTCCAACGGTTTATAATTCTGTATTTAATTCTTCACAATTTTGGGATGGTCGTTCAGGTCATTTACAAGACCAAGCAAAAGGGCCTATTCAATCATCAGTAGAAATGGCAGCTATACCAAGTGAAGTTGTGAGTAAAATTACTTCAATTCCAGAATATGTTAATGATTTTAAAAAAGCTTATGGAGATAAAAAAATTGATTTTGATTTAATTGCTACAAGTATTGGTATTTTTGAAAGAACCTTAATAACTCCATCAAGATTTGATGAATTTTTAAATGGTAATGAAAAAGCTTTAAGTAAAGAAGAAAAACAAGGATTAAAACTATTTATAGATAAAGGTTGCACTGCTTGTCATACAGGTATTAATCTTGGTGGGACACTACAAGCATTTGAAGTAGCTAATAAATATAAATATGCAAATATAGGTGATTTTAAAGGAGATAGCGATGGTTTAATTAAAGCTCCTACATTAAGAAACATTGAATTAACCGCACCTTATTATCATAATGGTGCTATTTGGGAATTAGATGAAGCTGTTAAATTAATGGGAAAAATCCAATTAGGAATAGAAATAAATGATGAAGAATCACAATTAATAATTACATTCTTAAAATCACTAACAGGTAAAATGCCTGATATTACATATCCTAGCTTACCTGCTTCAACTTCTAAAACAATCAAACCTGATTTAGAATATTAAAACATTCCCCTTATTTTAGGGGAATTATATATGTTTTAATTAATGATGTTATCTCATTTTCATGTGGAAAGCGATTGTTATCACAACCTATTAAGTCGTTTTTTGAGTATAAAATTTTATCATTTATACTGACTATAAAGTCGCCTTTTTTGCCTATTAAAAATTCTACACTTATATTTTGAAAATTTTCCATTAGTTCATCTGCAATCCTTGCAGCTTGTGGTCTATAATTTCAAACATTACAATAAATAATTTGTGCTTTCATATTGTATTCCTTAATTTGTTTTTCTTAAATTTAGAATATTTTTATTAATGATTAAATATATTTAATTTTTTGTAGTATTATTTAGTAAATGATAAAAAATATTATATAGTAAAGGTTTATATGAATTGTTTAGAATTATTAAAAGCTAAAAATTTAAAAGCTACACCACAAAGAATGAGTATTCTAAAAGCTCTTTCAAAGCATGAGCATCCAAATATTGATGAGCTTTATGAACAAATTAAGGAAGAATATCCTGCTATATCTCTTGCTACAGTTTATAAAAATTTAGGAACTATGATAGATGAAGGTTTAGTAATAGAGTTAGCATTGCCAAATTCAAAATCAAAATATGATATTTATGAATATGAGCATATACATTTAGTTTGTAATAAATGTAATAGTGTTTATGATTTAGATTATGATAAAGCATATATTAATGATTATCAAAAAAAATTACAAAATAATATTTCATTTAAAATTAGTAATATCAAAATGACTGTTTTTTTAGAAGAGTGTTCAAATTGCAAATAATTTGATGTAAAATTATAACAAAAAGGAGGTTTAAAGTGGCTAGATTGATACACTTTCTTTCTTTTAATGAATATATTAATTTAGACTATAAAAAGGTTGAAGAGAATTTTTATGTTTATGATAATTATTTGTATAAAATTGATGTAATTAATAATGAAATAAATTTTTTAAAAGCTGAAAAATTAGTTGATTTATCTTATAAACAAGAGCATTTTAAATTTAATGATTTTGATCATAAAACTTTAAAATTTAAAAGAAGTATGTTAGATGATAATATAATTGATAAATTTAAAAATTTTTATATTATTACAAAATATAGCGATGAAATAAATTTAAGTAAGTTAGAATTACTAGAATACGAAAGACTAAAAATAACTTTGCTATATGGTTTAAAATCAAAAGAATATGGTATAAGTATAGGTCTTGCTTTAAGGATTTATTTGTTATTTTTAATGAATCAATCTAAAATTTATGAAATATCGGAGTTAATTAATATATTTTCTAATATTTTTAATGATGATATTGCTAAAAATATTATTGATAAAAACAATATTTTAGATTTAATGAGTTTAATTTTGGATAATTATGGTTTTTATGTAAATTGTAATGCTAATGATAGCTTTAATAAAATTTATATAAAAACATTAAGATTATATACTATTAAAGTTAGAAGATATAATGAAAAATTAGATAAATTATTAATATTATTAGATTTTTTATCTTTTTTTAAAATTCATAAAAAATTAGATTTAAAAGAAAAATTATTAAAAAGTAAGAATATTAAAAAAATAGCAAGAAAAATTAGTAAAATTGCAAAAAAATATTATTAGGTTGGGTATGCAAAAACAAGAAAAAATAGTGCAAATGTTTAATGAAATTGCACCTAGTTACGATAAAGCAAATAAAATTTTAAGTTTTGGGATAGACTCCCAGTGGCGTAAATTTTCAGTAGATAAAATAAAAGAATATTTAAATTTTAATAATGAGTTAAAAGTAGTTGATGTAGCTTGTGGCACAGGTGATATGTGTTATTTATTAAAAGAAATTTCTAATGCTAAGGTAATTGGTGTAGATCCTAGCGTAGGTATGTTAGATATAGCAAAAAAACGTTTTAATGATGTTGAATTTAAAGTTGGCTATGCGAATAAATTACCGTTTGAGGATTGTAGTATTGATTTAATAACTATTAGCTATGGTTTTAGAAATGTAGTTGAAAAAGATGAAGCTTTAAAAGAATTTTATCGTGTTTTAAAACCTAATGCTAATTTATTAATTTTAGAATTTTTTAGAAGAGAAAATAATGGTTTTATAGCTAAATGTCGTGATTTTTATCTTAAAAAAATACTACCTATTATAGGTGGAATTTTAAGTAAAAATAAAGCAGCATATGAATATTTACCAAATTCTATTGATGAATTTTATTCAAATGATGAATTTAAACATAAACTTAATGAAAAAAGTTTTAAATTAGAATTTTTTAAGAGTTTTTCATATGGTGTTTGCTCGTTGTTTATAGCAAGAAAGGTTTAAAATGTTATTAGATATCCAAGAAAATTTAAAACCATTATCAGTTAGTGAGATAAATAATTTAGCAAAAAATGTTTTAGAAAATAATTTTTCAAATATATTTGTTATGGGTGAAATTAGCAAAATAACTATCCATAGTTCAGGACATTGGTATTTTACGATTAAAGATGATAATGCTTGTATAGATTGCGTTATGTTTTCTAGTTTTAATAAATTATGTAATACACCTAGCGTTGGTAATAGAGTGCTATTGATGGGAAAATTAACCATTTATCAAAATTCAGGTAGATACCAATTAAATGTAACAAATTTAGAAATTTCTGATAAATTAGGTATGTTACAGGCTAAATTTAATGAATTATATAAAAAATTAAATGATGAAGGTGTATTTAATAAGAACAAAATTTTACCTAAATGTATTAAAAGTTTAGCAATTATAACAGCAAACAATTCAGCTGCTATGAATGATATTTTAAGAGTATATCACAATAAAAAATCTTATTTAATTAAGTTGAAATTCTATGATAGTTTAATGCAAGGAGAAAATGCAGCCAAATCTATTATAAATATATTAGATAATATTAGTAGTAATGATTACGATTTAATATTGATTGCTAGAGGTGGTGGTAGTAAAGAGGATTTATTTTGTTTTAATGATGAAAAATTAGTAAGAAAGATTGCTGATTATAATATACCTATTATAACTGGATTAGGTCATGAAGTAGATGTTCATTTAAGTGATTTAGCTGCTAGTAAATATTATGCTACTCCTACTGCAGCAATGGATGCTATTTGTTATAACAAAGAAGATAGAGAATTATATTTGGATGAGTTATATGATAAATTTAGTAAATTGATTAAAACAAAAATTAAATTAATTGAGCAAGATTTTTTATTTATGAGCAGTAAATTTTCTAAAAGAGATGCATTAAATAAATTTAATTTTTTTAAAAATATTTTAATTAATCAAGAAAAAGCAATGAAGCAAAGATTAGATTATTATTTATTAACTAATAATAAAAAAATAAATTTATTAGAAATAAAAGCAAAATTAAAAAATAATATTTTAAATAAAAAGAATAATTTAAATGTATATAGTAATTATATAAATAAAAATAATTATTATAATAGAATTAGTCTTATCAATGGAAAATTAGAACAATTTAATAAGATATATAATATTAAATTTAGTAATGCAATTAATGAAAAAAAGAAAATATTATTAAAATTTGAAAATAGCAAAAATACAGTTGAATATAAATTTAAAATATTTCAAAATGATTTAAATAATAAAAAAGATTTGTTAAATATTAATTTTAAAAGAAAAATTAAAGAAAAATATGTAACAATTAGCAATTATCATAATATTCTTAAAACTAATAAAGCGTTTTTAGAAAGTATTAAAGAATACGCTAGATTGAAAAAGAATAATATTGGCGTTCAATTAAAAGAATTAAAAATTGGAGATGAAATAGAATTAGTGAGTTTTGATTGTGTTAAAACTGCTAGAATAATTAAGGAGAGTTAATGAGAAAATATAATTTTAGTGCAGGTCCATCTGAATTACCTATTGAAGTTTTGAAAGAAGTACAAGATGAATTATTAAGTTATAAAAATAATGGTTTTTCAATAATGGAGATAAGTCATCGTTCAGCTTATTATGAAGAAATTAATAATCAAGCTATAGCTGATGTGAAAGAACTTTATGGAATAGGCGATGATTATGATGTTGTGTTTATGCAAGGTGGGGCTACATTACAATTTAGTTTATTAGCTATGAATTTTGCTGTTAATAATAAGCCTTGTGATTATATAGATACTGATGTTTGGACAAGTAAGGCATATACCGAAGCTACTTTAGCAGGTATTAATGCTAGAATTGTGGCTAGTTCAAAAGATGATAAATATAGTTATATTCCTAAAGTTGAATTAAATGATGATAGTTCATACACATATATTTGTCATAATAATACAGTGCATGGGACTCAATATAAAACATTACCAAATTCAAAATCGCCTTTAATAATTGATGCTAGTTCAGATTTTTTCTCAAAAAAATTAGATTTTTCTAATATAGGTGTTTTATATGGTGGTGTTCAAAAAAATGCCGGAATTTCAGGTTTTGCTTGTCTTATAATTAGAAAGGATATGTTAGAACGTAGCAAAGATAAAAAAATGCCTATGATGTTTAATTATAACACTCATGCAGAAAATAATTCTTTATATAATACCCCACCTACATTTGCTATTTATATTTTTGCTAAAATTATGACTTGGCTTAAGGCAAAAGGTGGTTTAGATGTGATAAATAAACTAAATGAAGAAAAAGCGAAATATTTATATGATTTAATAGATAATAGTAGCTTTTATAAAACTTATGTGAATAATGATGATAGGTCTTTAATGAATGTATGTTTTACTACTGGTAATTTAGAATTAGATACTAAATTTTGGCAAGAAGCAGCGAAAAATCACGGAATGCTAGGTCTTAAAGGACATAAGAAATTAGGTGGATTAAGGGCTAGTATATACAATAGTGCTTATTTAAATAAGGTTAAAATTTTAGGTGAATATATGAAAGAATTTGAAAGGGCTAATAGATGAAAAAAGCTTTTTCACTAATTGAGCTAATATTTTCTATTGTAGTAATAGGACTGTGTTTATCGGCTGTTCCTAGAGTTGTAGAAGTTAGCTTAAAAAGTGATGAGATAGGGTATAGACAAGAATATTTTTATGAGCTTAAAGAATTATATGGAATGATTAAAAATTTACCATTGAGTGCTAATAATATATGTTATGATGATTATAAAAGTAATAGTTTATTAGCACAATATTGTTTTAATGGGACTAATTATCCTAGCAAACCTGACTTAAGTTTGCTTAATCTAAATTCACGCCATCAAAATGGTAGAAATATAGCTGATAGGTCAGGTGGTAGTAGCAATATAATAGATATATCTTCAAAGCCAGATATAAAAGATTTAACAATAATTCCAGTAGTTGGAGATAAATATAAGTATGAGTTAGGTGGTTATAATGCTAAGGTTGATAAAAGTTCAACAATCACTTTAAAAGAGATTACCGATAAAGATTTAAAGACAAGGTCAGCGATTTTTCCAGAATTAAAAACATATCAATTATTGTTAAAAAATTCTCAGTTTCAAACAGGATTTTATGTATTTTTTTCTAATACTGGTAGGGTAAATAGTGTATTTAGCCAGTATTTATTAAAATCAAATAGTGGTTGGGAAACAGAGATTGAAAATAAATTAAGAGCATTTAGTAATATGTAAATGAGGTAGATATGAAAAAAGCATTTACTATGATAGAATTAGTGATGGTTATAGTAGTTCTTGGTATAGTATCAGGAGTTGCTATTAATATTGTTAAATTTTCTTATGATAATGAGCAAAGAAGTAGAGCTTTAAATGAGCTTGAGATTAAATCGCAAGTAGCTATGGATTTTATAAGTGTTCATCTAAACAATGGTGTTAAGAATAGTTATAGACTTAAAAGAGAAGAAGATTCAGATTGTAGTGCTACTACAAATTGTAAATTTGTATTTAATACTAGCGAAACTATTGCTAAGAATTCAGTAACTGTAGGTAATTTTAAAATTTTTGAATGGGCTAGAATTGCTATTAAGGATAAAAGACTTGGTAAATGGGATGGTATTAATCAAACGAAATGTGTTGTTAATAAAGTATTAAATACAAATTGTTACAAAGTAGCAGGTCAATTTTCATGTTTTACAGGCAGTGATTGCGATATTAAATCAGCTGCAAGTCCTGTTGAATATAATTATAATATAACTGGAAATTATGGTATATATTTCTTAGGTGATAATATAGCAAATTCAACGGCATTTATGGAAAATGATTTATATAACTTAGAAAAAGGAATAATATATTTTGACTTAAGTAAGAAGAATTTTTCTATGAGTAATGCTTATGTTTTGGTTGATAAAATTGAAGGTTTAGTTTATAAAGATAAAAAATTAGAATTTTATAGCTATGATTGGAGCACTAGAGAAAAGACTAATTTTTCTTCAATAGGTAAAACAAAATCTATCTTAGTTGATGAAATTAGTGATTTCGCTATTTATAATGATAGTGGTGTTACAAGAATAAATTTGTGTTTAGAAAGAGCTGGGCTTCCAGGTAGTTTCATACACAAAAGCACTACAATTAGAGTATGCAAAACAGGAGTGATAATATGAAAAAACAAGCTTTTTCAATGATTACTGCTATTATTTTTATAATTATTGTTGGTGTTATTTGTGTTATGACTGTTAAGACAAGTCAATCTACTGTGTCATTTGCAACAAGAAGCTATATAAAAGAACAAGCCGAGATGGTTTATGAGGGTGCAAAGACATTAGCTACAGTTAGGGTATTGCAAAGTAAGTCTGATACCGATTCTGATAAAAGAATTAATGGTGCAACATATAAAAATATTTTAGGTCTTAATATAAGTAATATTGATGAGACATATTATTTTCCAGATGAAAAAAATCCACAATTTGAGGTAGTTATAAGATATATGTCAACTCCTGCACCATCAAGTGGTTGGAACAAGACAGATAAATTATTAGCTTTTGATATTGATACAGTAGTGGCTAGAATATCGGTTGAAACTACTGGTATTTTAAAGGAGGTAGCCGATATTAGAATTGTTAGAGATTTTGTAATTAGTAATTAATTATTAAAATATTAATAAATATTAAAAAAATCAATTTTTTATTAAAAAAATTTGATTTTTTATGTTTATATTAAGTTAAAAAAATATAATAAAGCGCAAAAAATTATAATTGTTAAGGAAAATTTATGAAAAAAATCTTACTTATGTCAGTAATAGCAGCTTCTTGCTTACAAGCTTCAGAGTATAATATTTTTGTCTCTAGTTCTAAGGCAGAAGATTATAATATGTTAAATAAAATAAAAGCTGATGTTGAAAAAATAGTAAACGAAAGCAAATATGCTAATGAATTAATCGTAAAAGCAAGACCATCTAATCCAGTGAATCCAGCTAATAGTCTTTATCATACTGTTGTTATTGAAACTAATGATGTTTCAATGAGTAAAGCTATAGAATATAGAGATTATATTCGTGATAATAGTAGTTATAAAGATGCTTATATTACTAGTAGAAAAGGTGGTAAAAGTGTTGCAAAAACTGAAATTATAAATGAAGAACCTGTAGCACCTAAAAAAGAGATTCAAAGTGTTGAAAATTCACAATTAGATACACTACAATCTGATGATTCAACAGGAAGTTTACTAGATAGTCTTGCTGCTAAAAGTGAAAATAGTTTAGACATACCAGAATTTAATAATGAATTAAATGAAAAATCAATTACTTTAAATAAAATGATTTCAAATATTTTTGATACTAACCCTACTGTAAATTCAAGTAAACAAGAATATTTAAAATCTTTAAAAGATTTAGATATAGCTAGTGCTGTATATTATCCTATGTTAAATTTATATGCTAATGCTGGAATAGTTAAGAAAACAACTAAAACTCATACGGATTCTAAAAATAGTGGGAAAGGTTTGCAATATGATGCATCAATAGTTTTAACTGAGAATTTATTTAATGGTGGCAAGGATATGAATGGTAAAAAAGAGCAAAATCATATCACAAATTCAACCGCTTATAAATTAATTCAAAATTCTAATGAAGTTGCGTATGAAAGTACTAGAGCGTATTTAGAATTAATTAGAACAAAATTGCTTTTAGATATAGCTAATAGAAATGTTGAAGCACATGAGGAAATTTATTCTCTTATTAAAGATAGAACAAGTTCAGGTTTTGCCAGAGCTAGTGAAGAAAGACAAGCTGGAAGCCGTTTGGCATTAGCAAAAAATAATTTATTATCAGCTACAAATGATTATGAAGATGCTAATAGTAAATTTAAAAGATTATTTGGCAATAATGTTGATATAAATTCTTTAGTAATGCCTGAATTTAAAGGTAAAATTCCAGCAAGTTTAGAAGAATTAAATGAAATTAGTAAAAGATGTAATCCAAGCATAAAAGTTAAAGCTGAAAATATAAATGTATATGAGTATAAAAATAAGGTAAATAAGGGTAATTATTTGCCTAAGTTAGATTTAGAACTAAGTGCTAAATATGAAAAAGATAAAGTATTTAAAGATAAAACAACAAATACTGAAACTGGAGCATTTTTAAGATTTTCATATAATTTATTTAATAAAGGACATGATAAATTAAATGTAGAAAAAGGTAAGATTGATATATTATCAAGTCAATTAGATCATAGTTCTATTTTAAGAGAATTAGAAGAAAGTAATGAATTTGCATTTAATTCATACAATATTAGTAAAGATAAAATAAATTATTTAAATGATTATGTTGATTATGCTAAGTCTACGTTGCTAACATACCAAGATGAATTTAAAATAGGTAAAAGAGATTTGATTAATGTTTTAGATGCTCAAAGTGAGTATTTTACAGCTGTTAGAGAATTAATAAATAATAAAAATAATATTCTATTAACAGAATATAAAATGTTAAATAATATGGGTATTATTTCAGAGAGTTTTGTAAATGGCTATGCTAAACAATTTATAAGTTTTGCATGCTCAGTAGATGATGTAAAATAATTTAGGAAAATATGAATAATAGTATTTTTATAAGAGTGATTTTTGTCGCTCTTATTTTTAGTATTACTTTATTTAGCTCTTCGTTTATTAAATCAGAAACATATAAGCGTATGGCTTCCACTTATGGTGATAGTGGTGTTAAAAAACTAGAAAAATTAGATAAATTAATAAGTGATTTAAGCGGACAAAATGAGGCTGTAAAACTTGTTAAAGTTAATGAGTTTTTTAATAATCCTAGTATTTTAAGGTGGGCAGATGATAAAGATACTTGGGGAAAAACAGATTATTGGGCTAATAGATTTGAATCTTTAGGCAAGGGTCGTGGCGATTGTGAAGATTTTGTTATTGCCAAGTATTTAACATTATTAAATTTAGGTGTTAGTGAAAATAAATTATTTTTTACCTATGTATATGCAAATTTCGGTGGAAAGTGGATTTCTCATATGGTTTTATCTTATTATGAAAAACCAGGTGATATACCATTTATTTTAGATAGTAATACAACGACTATTAAACGAGCTAATCAAAGGAATGATTTAAAGCCAGTATTAACATTTAATGCTAAAGATTTGTTTTTAACTAAACAGGCATCAAGTGGTAAATTATCAGCTAAATCGTCTAAATATACTAAAGATTGGTCAGATTATTTAGAAAAATTAAAAAAGGGTGACTTATGACATTGTTTAAACAGATTATGTTTGGAGCTATTGTTTTTATATTAATAATTTTAGCTATTGTGGGTGTTAAAAATTATTCAACTACTAATGAATTTATACAAGATCAATTAAGTGTTAATGCTAAACATACAGCTACATCTTTAGGATTAGCAATATCTACTAATTTAAAAAAACCTATTCAAAGTGATATTAGCGATGAGCAAACACTTCAAGATATTGTTGCTCAAGAAAATAATCAAAATAATACATCAGAAGATATTAAACAAACTAATATTATTAGTAATAATACAGAAAGTAATGTTGGTGATATAGTTGATAAAGAGGCTGTTTCATTAATGATAGATAGTATATTTAATAGTGGATTTTATAAAAGAATAAGTTTTAAAGATGTAAATGATAATGTTGTTTATGAAGCTTATCAAGAAGATGATTATTTTGGAATTAGTGATTGGTTTGTAAAACTTGTTGATATAGTTCCACCTGAATCATCATTTGAAATTATTACTTGGAATAAAGTAGGGACTGTTTATGTACAAATTAGTCCTGTATTTGCATACTCGCAATTATATACTACATTAAAAGTTTTATTTATAAATTTATTTATTATTTGTGTTTTATCAATGGTTATTATTTATTTTGCTTTAAAAACTATTTTAGCGCCATTAAATAAAGTAAGAGAACAAGCAGAAGCTATATTAGAACATCAATTTATTATACAAAATAAATTACCTTTCACTCAAGAGATTAAAAAGATGGTTATGGCTATGAACTCTATGGTTGGTAAAGTTAAGGATATTTTTGAAAAAGAAAGTGAAACATTAGATAAATATAATGAATTATTATATAAAGATGAAAGAACTAAATTATTAAATCGTAGATATTTTGTTAATAAATTTACTGAATTATTAAATACAGAAGAACGTTCTTCGGGATATTGCTTTTTGTTAAGCATAAAAGAAACTTATAATTTTAAAAAGTTGTTAGGTTTTAATAAATCATTAGAGTTTCTACAAAAAATTGCTGAATTATTAAAAACAAATAATCATGTTTTTGATAATGAATGTATATTTTCATTAAATGAAAATGATTTTATTATATTAGGTGAAAAATCACAAGAGTTTGAAAATTCATGTTATAAAATTTTAATTGATTTAGAATTATTATTTAAAGAATATGATATAGATAGTAATGAATTTAGTATTATTTCATCTATAAGCTCTTATGAAAATAAGAAAATGAACGAAATTTTATCGGAATTAGACTTGCTTCTAATTAAAAATAAAAAGAATTTTTCTTTGAATAAATCAGATAGTAATGCTAGTTTAGTCCTTGGAAAAGAACAATATAGAGATTTTATTAATAATGCTATTGAAAAAGATGAATTTTGTTTTGCTATGCAAGATGTTTTAAATAATGATGAAGTTTATCATAGTGAATTATATCTTAGGTTAAATTATAATGGTGAATTAAAAAGTGCAGGGTATTTTATGCCTATGGTAAATGAGCTTAATTTAGGTAAAAAATTAGATTTATATGTTTTAAATAAAGCTATAACTAGTAATTTTGGTAAAGATATATCAATTAATATTTCAAATGAAATAATAAAAGAAGAAAATTATGCTGAATTAGAAAAGATATTTAAAATTAAGCACGACAATAAAATATATTTAGAATTACCTATGAATAAAGACTTAGATTTTAGAAGTTTATTATCATTTGCTAAATTTATTAGACCTTATAATATAATTTTAGGATTAGACCATTTTGCTTTAAATAAGGAAAATTTAAATATTTTAAATGAATTAAATGTAAGTTATATAAAAATACAAAGTAATTTATTATTAGATTTATTAGAAGATGCTAATACTAGTAGAGCTAAAGATTCATTAGATATTATATTAAATTCAAAAGGCGTTAATATAATTGTAATAGGTATAGAAAATGATGAGACTTTACAAAAAGTTAAGAAACTAAATATTAATTTAGTTCAAGGTAGATTTTTAAGTGAAATTAGACAGGGATAAATAAATGAATAATACCAAAACAGATGAATTATTAGATTGCTTAGTAATTTTAACTAAGCTTTATAACAATCCTTATAGTGCCGATGCATTAACGGCTGGTTTGCCGTATGATAAAAATTTAGGAGGAATAGAGCTTTTTTCTAAAAATAGTAAAAAATCTTTATTTAGTAGAGCTGCAAAAAGGGCAGGTTTTGCTAGTACTTTAGTAAAAAAGGAATTAAAAGATATACCAAATTTAGTTTTACCTTGTATTTTAGTATTAAAAAATCAAAAAGCTTGTATATTACAAGGTTTTCATGATGATAAGTTAAGCATAATTTTTCCAGGTTTTGATGGTGCTGCTACATTAGTTGATGTTAAAGATATTGAAGAAGAATATTTAGGTTATGCTTTTTATTTAAAAAAAGAATTTGTAATTAAAAATGAAATAAACAATCTTAAAAATAATCCTAATGAGCATTGGTTTTGGGATACTCTTAAAAAGAGCAAGCCTATTTATATAGATGTTTTATTAGCATCTTTGATTATAAATTTATTTGTATTAGCTGGACCACTTTTTACTATGAATGTGTATGATAGAGTGGTTCCTAATAATGCTATTGAAACTTTATGGGTATTAGCTTTAGGTGTATTAGTTGTTTATATTATTGATTTGGTAATAAAATTAGTAAGAGCGTATTTTTTAGAAACAGCTTCTAAAAAAAGTGATATTATTATGAGTTCTATCATTTATGAAAGAGTTTTAGATATTAAACTTAGTGCTAGACCGAAAAGTGTTGGTTCTTTTGCTCAAAATTTAAAGGAATTTGATACATTAAAAAGCTTCTTTGCAAGTGCTAGTATAGCCGCTATAGTAGATTTACCATTTTGTGTAATTTTTCTAATTACTATTTATTTTTTAGCAGGGCATTTAGTAATAGTGCCTATTGTAGTTATGTTTTTGATTTTAGCATATACTTTTTCAATTAGAAAGCCTTTACAAAAATCAATTGAGAGTACATACGAAGCAAGTGCTTATAAAAATGGTGTATTAATTGAAAGTCTTAATACCTTAGAAACTATTAAAACACTTAGTGCAGCATCATCTTCACAATGGATATACGAAGAAGCTACTGGTGAAATAGCAAATAAAAGTATAAAAAGTAAAATTTTATCAAGTTCAATTCCTATGGTTACAGGATTCTTAGTTCAATTTAATACAGTTGCGATAATAGCTATGGGTGTTTATATGATTAAGGATATGGAGCTTAGTATGGGTGGGCTTATTGCTAGCGTGATTCTTAGTTCTCGTGCTATAGCACCTATGGGTCAGGTAGCTTCTTTAATATCAAATTATGAACAAACTAAAACAGCCTATAAGAGTTTAGATGATATCATGAATTTACCTGTTGAGCGTGAAAATGGTAGAAAATTTGTAAGGCGTAATGCATTTTTAGGTGGTATTGAATTTAAAAATGTACATTTTTCTTATCCAGATGCAAAAAAAGAATCTTTATCAGGTGTGTCATTTAAAATAGAGCCAGGAGAAAAAGTTGCAATAATAGGTAAAAATGGTAGTGGAAAGACAACTATTGAAAAATTAATTATGGGACTTTATGAGCCTAGTAGTGGTAGTATTCATATTGATGGTATTGACACAGAACAAATTGACCCAGTGGATTTAAGAGAGCATATAGGTTATGTTTCACAAGATATTATGCTTTTTAAAGGAACTCTAAGAGATAATATTATTTTTAAAGCACCGTATGTGAGTGATGAAGAGATAATTAGCGCTTCTAATATTGCATGTGTTAATGAATTTGTAAATTTACATCCATTAGGATTTGATATGCCAGTTTATGAGCGTGGGGAAGGTATTAGCGGTGGTCAAAGACAGGCTATTGCTATAGCTAGAGCATTTATAACTAATACGCCTATTATGTTGCTTGATGAACCTACTAATCAAATAGATACGCAAACAGAAAATAAGATAATAAATAATCTTAAGAATGCTTGTGAAAATAAAACTTTAATTGTTATAACTCATAAACAATCATTATTAAAGTTGGTTGATAGAATAATTGTAATAGATAATTCGAAAATAGTTATGGATGGAAAAAAAGATGAAGTATTAAAACAGCTTGGAGCAGTAAAATGAAACAAAAATATACTCAAGATGATTTAAATTATATGAATAGTTTATCTCAAGCAGTTTTAGCAAAAAGTTCTCAAAAAACTAAGACAATGTTATATATAATATTAATTTGCGTAATTGGAATTATATGCTGGATGGGTTTTGCTGATATTGATGAGATTACTAGAGGACAAGGTAAGGTAGTGCCAAGCGGTCAAAATCAAGTTGTTCAAAATTTAGAAGGTGGTATTGTTCAAGAATTATTAGTAAGAGAAGGTGATGTTGTAAAAAAAGGTCAAGTATTGCTTAAGATTGATAATAAAAGTTTTGAGAGTTCTTTAGGCGAGAGTGAAGTGAAAATTAGTGAGTTATTAGCAAAGAAAATAAGATTAAATGCACAAGCTAATGATACTAATTTTGATACAAGTATACTAACTGAAGATGAGCTTAATAAAATTTTTCCAGCTACACTCAAAAATGAAGAAAGTTTATATAAGAGTAATATAGCACAATTAAGAGAGAAAATATCTCAAAAAGAAAGTGAAGTTAAAGAATTAAAATCAAGAATAGCACATTTAGGTACTAGTTACAACTTAATCTCTAAACAAAATGATTTAACATATAATTTATATAAAAAAGGTAGTGTTAGCGAAGTAGAATATTTACAAGTTAGTAGACAATTAAATGATGTAAGAGGTGATTTATCACAAGCTAGATTATCATTACCAAAGGCTGAAGCAGCTTTGAAAGAAATTACTTTAGGTTTTAAAAATGATTCTAAAAAAGAATTAAACGAAACAAATGCTGAAATTGCTAGAATTAATAAAAGTCAAATAGGTCTTGATGATAGGGTTGATAGAACTTTAGTAAAAAGCCCTGTAAATGGTATAGTTTCAAAGCTTAATGTTCATACTGTTTCAGGAGTAATTAAGCCAGGTGAAAATATAGCTGAAATAGTTCCACTTGACGATAAATTAATAGCTGAAGTTAAGGTTAAACCTGCTGATGTGGCATTTTTAAGAGAAGGTTTAAGAGCTATTATTAAAGTAAGTGCTTATGATTTTAGTATTTATGGCGGACTTGAGGGAAAGGTTATGCAAATTAGTGCTGATACCGAAACTAATGATAAAGGAGAGAGTTTTTATTTAGTAAGGATTATAACAGACAAAAATCACTTAGGAACAGATGAAAAACCTTTAAATATTAAAGTGGGCATGATAGTAAATGCTGATATTGTTACTGGCAAAAAAACAATACTAGACTATTTATTAAAGCCTATATTTAAAACTAAACAAAATGCTTTAAGGGAGAGATAATGAAGATTGCAATTAATATAAAAGATAGGGAAATTAAGAATTATCTAGAGGAAATTTTAAGCGATTTTAATATATATTTTACTGAATATAATGGAGTAATAATTAATAAATTTAAATCAATAGATGTTGTTATATGTGATAATATAGATGATTTAGAGGAATTGGCTTTAAATAATTTTAAATGCTTAGTATTATCTAAAAACCCAAATTTTGTTGAAGCACATAATTTTTTAAATAAAGGCGCTAGAGGATATGCAAATGCGAGAATGCAAAAAATACATTTTGTTGATGCTATAAATTGTATTAAAAATGGTGGTGTATGGTTACTACCTGACATAGTTGCTAATATGGTAAATTTAATAAATCAAAGTTATAAACAAGATAATTTTGCAATTTTTAATGTTTTAGATGAAAGAGAAAAAATAGTTGCTAATTACATAAAAGACGGGTTGAGTAATTCATCAATAGCTGAGATGTTAAATTTAAGTGAAAGAACTATAAAATCCATTTCATCTAGCATATATCAAAAAGTTGGAGTAAAAAATAGAATTCAATTAGTTATGGCTTTAAAAAATATCTAAACTATTTTTATTAATTTACTATGAGAGATTTTCTCATAGTAAATTCTAATTATAATTTGATTTTTAATAAAGAATTATTAGCCATTTCAGGCACTAAAAGTGTGTTTGTAGAGTTATCATAAAACATATCAGCAGGTCCTTTAAGTGCTTTTAAATCTAGTTTTTCTAATTTATTTTGATTAAGTTTATAAATATAACCATTTAGCTCTTTACCCCAGCTAGATACTAAAATATCATCATTAATTTTAACAATTCCATCAAATTGCTCTAAATTATCACTTAGTTTTTCTACATTTTTACTAGCTAAATCAATTTTTAAAATAGCTCCGCCATCTTTTTCACTAGGATCATACCCTACAACATATAAAGAATTTTTATCAATTAATAAGCCATTAGGACCACCATAACTTTTGTCAATATTCATAAAAGTTTTATAGTTTTTATCTTTTAAATTGATTTCAAAAATCGTATAAGTGCCAGTATCACTTACTAAAAGAGTATCATTGTCTAAGCTCTCAATTGCATTTAAAAATACCGAGCCTTTAATTTCTAGCTTAAATACTTCTTTTTTGCTTGTTATATCAAAGCCGTATAAAGTATCAATATCTACAACATAAAGTGTATTGTTAATAATCTTCATACCTTTCGGAGCATTTAAATTCTTTACAAATACATTGATTTTATCATCAGCTTTTGAGATTATATTTATATAACCATCTAAATCCTTGTTTAAAGGCTCAATTTTTTGACCTACATTTGAGACAAATACATAATCTTTATTTGCCACAACACTCTCAGGCGAAGCAAAAGCATTGATTTCTTTAACTTCCATTGCATTCATACTAGCAAGTAATGCTAAACTTAAAATATATTTTTTCATCTTTTCTCCTTAAATAATTTTTGAAAAATTATAAGGAAAAAAGAATTTTATTTCTAATAGTTTTAATGTAAAAAATATAAGTTTTTTGATTTTTGAAATTGTTTTGGGGTTTTATTATATCTTTTTTTATAGCGTGAAATAAACCAAGCAGGTGAGTTAAATCCTACTTCTAAACATATTTCTGTAATGTTTTTGTTTGAAAATTCTAATAAGAATTTTGCCTTTTCAAATTTTTTATTATCAAGCCATTCTTTAGGGCTAATTCCAAAACTTTGTTTGAAGTTTTTGCTAAAAGTAGTTAAGGACATATTAGATATTTTTGCCATATCATTTACGCTTTGAAAATCTTGTTCGCAATATGAAAATATCTGATATAAAGATAGTTTAAAATTGGTGATTATGGTCTTTAAAAATGATAAAAAACTTTGATTATTTTTACTATAAAGTAGGGCTAAAAATAATTCTTCAAATTTTAATTTTAAAATATCTTCATTAGTTTTATAACTAAAACAAGGTAAAAATGATGTAAAAATTGAGCTTAATAATTCATTAGAATTTAGCTTAAAAATATGCTCATCGGTTGTAAAATTACTATTTAAAAGGGCTTTATATTTATAAATTAGTTCTATTAAAATACTTTCTTTAAAACAAATTATAATTGAATTATAATAGTTATTTTCTACGCAGTCTTTTATTAGATATGAGCCTTTTGTAAAAAACAAAATCTCGTTTTTATTAATTGTAAAATCTTGCTTTTTAGTATGTATCATTTTATATCCATCATTTATAAAAACAAGAGCATAATCATCAAATAATACTTCATAATAATCATCATTTTTTCTAGTTTCATATAAACAAAGATTAAGATAATTAGAACTTATAACATTTTTGCTGATTTTACTTAATTCATTAGGTAAATATATCATTTTTCGCCTTTAGTTTTAAAATTTATATATTTTACAAAAGAAAAATTTAATAAAAATTCTTTCGTATATACAAAATATAAATTTTAATTTACAAAAAGTAACACTTTTTCAAAAAAATTAATTTTATTTAATTTATTTTTCATAATTTTTATCATTTTTTGCATATTCTTTCTTAAATACAAAAAATAAAATTTAATTTTTTTGTATATACAAAATTAAGGAGAAATTATGGGAATTTTAAAAGGAACTTTACCAGCTTTATATACACCATATAAAGATGATGGAAGTATTAACGAAGTTGAGTTTTTAAAGATGTGCGAATGGGGCATTGAAAAAGGACTTGATGGTTTATTTTGTAATGGTAGTGCGGGAGATTCACAAGCAATGCCATATGATATGAAAGTAAAAATGCTAGAGCTTTCAATTAAAGCTGCAAATAATAAAGTGCCTGTTATTTGTGGGATAGGAAGTTGTATTTATAAAGAGAGCTTAGACCTTGCAAACGAAGCTTATATAAAAGGAGCTAATGCGCTTTTACTTATGATGCCATATTATTATAAGTTTAACGATGATACGCTTTATACTTATGTAAAAGACTTACAAGCAAAAGTAAAACTCCCACTTTATATTTACAATATTCCACTTTTTGCACCTGCAATGAGCTTAAATCTAATTGAAAAATTAAGCAAATTACCGAATATTGTAGGTATTAAAGATAGCAGTGGAGATGCATTACTACTAAATCATATTTTAGATGTTGTGCCAAGTGATTTTGATGTATTTGTGGGTCGTGAAGAGCATTATTTTGGAGCTTTAATGATGGGTGCAAAAGGTTCAATGACAAGTGCAGGATGTGTTTTCCCTGACGCTATGAGTGCGATTTATAAAGCATATAATGAGAAAAATTACGAAAGAGCAATCAAGCTTCAAAAAGCCTTGCTACCTGCTATTAGATTTGGAATGAGCTTATCATTTCCTATGGGCTTTGCGCTTTTACTGAAAGCTCGTGGTTTTGCTTTTGCAAACAAAAGCATTCACCCACTAAGCGAAGAGACCTTAAAAGCACTTGATGAAAAATTCGAATATGCAAAAGAATTAGTTAAAAATATAGAAAGTGTGTTATGAAAAATAGATTTTTAAAAGTTAGTGAAATTGACAATGTTGCAACTGCAATAAGTGATTTAAATAAAGGCGAAGTTTTTAATGAAGTTACCTTATTAAATGATATTAAAAGCGGACATAAATTCGCTTTAACTGATATTAAAAAAGGTGATTTTATTATTAAATACGGCGAAGTAATAGGAGCAGCAAGTATTGATATAAAAAAAGGCGAGTGGGTTCATACAACCAACACCGAAGGCGTTCGTGGTAGGGGAGATAGCTGTGATAGTTCAAAATTAGAAAATGCTTTAAGATTAAGCATTGAGAGTGCAAATAAGAAAAACCTAAACGCACAAGATTCAAAACACGAAAAAGTAATTTTGAAAGGCTATAGAAGAGAAGATGGCAAGTTTGGCTTAAGAAATAAGGTCTTAATAATTCCTAGCGTTGTATGTGCTAATAAGGTCGTAGAAAACATTGCTAAAGCGTGTCCTGAAGCTGTATATGTAACTCATCAGCACGGATGTAGTCAGCTTGATTTTGATGCAGAGCAAACAAGAATGCTAATGGCTGGAAATTGTGCAAATCCTAATGTATATGCAGCACTTGTAGTTGGACTTGGTTGTGAGACTATTAGTTCAAATTCTGTTAAAGAATTAGCAAAAAGTTTAGCTCCTTATAAAGATATAAGAGCAATTAGTATTCAAGAGCTAGGTGGTATTACAAATACAACAAATGAAGGCATAAAAATAGTTAAAGATATGCTTGAGAATGCTAGTAAATGTGAATTAAGTGAAGGTGATTTTAGCGATATTATCCTAGGCACTGAATGTGGTGGAAGTGATGCTTATAGTGGGCTTAGTGCAAATCCATCGCTAGGAAGTTTAAGTGATTATGTAGTAGAGAATGGTGGAGCTGTAATTTTAGCTGAAACAACCGAGCTAATAGGAGCTGAAAATATCTTAGCAAGGCGTGCAATTAATGCTGAAGTTGAGAAAAAGATATATGAAAAAATCTATGGCTTTGAAGAAAATGTAAAAAATAGTGGCTCAGACATTCGTGGTGCAAATCCAAGCCCAGGAAATATAGCAGGTGGGCTAACTACTATTGAAGAAAAAAGCCTTGGTTGTGTTTATAAAGCAGGGACAAGCAAAGTTGTAGATGTGATTGATTATGCAATGCCAGTTACTAAAAAAGGTCTTACATTTATGGATACTCCAGGAAATGATATAGAGCAGCTTAGTGCTATGGTTGCAGGTGGGGCTAATTTAGTTGTATTTACTACAGGTCGTGGAACTCCAACAGGAAGCCCTGTAACTCCAACGATTAAGCTAAGTACAAATAATTTTTGTGCGAAAAATATGGCTGATGTGATTGATTTAAACGCAGGAGAAATCGTAGATGGCAATAAGAGTAAAGAAGATATTAGAGATGAATTAATAGAGCTAATCGTAAAAATTAGTGAAGGCAAATTAACAAAAGCAGAAATCAATAAACAAAATGATTTTAGCGTTTGGCGACTAGCAACAACTTGCTAAGTCTTAAATAAAGGGGGATTTATGGAAAAAATAGTTAATAAAATGTATTTAAAGATAATGCCTTTAATACTTTTAATGTTTTGTTTAGCAATGCTAGATAGATCAAACATTGCTTATGTAAAAGATTATATAGAAATAGACGCTGGTATTAGCAAAGCTGCATATGCTTTAGGTGCAGGGATATTTTTTATAGGCTATGCGATATTTGAAATTCCATCAAATTTATTATTGCATAAATTAGGGGCAAAAATTTGGCTAAGTAGAATTATGATAACTTGGGGACTTGTATGTATGGCTATGATTTACATAAAAGATGAAACAAGTTTTTATATTCTAAGATTTTTATTAGGGCTTAGCGAAGCAGGATTTAGCCCAGGGGTTATTTTATATCTTAGTTATTTTTTCCCTACTATTTATAGGTCAAAAGCTTATGGTTTTTATCAATTAGGAGCACCGCTTGCACTAATGCTTGGTGGCGTAATTACAGGGGCTATATTAGATTATGCACCTAGCATTTGGTTTAAAAATTGGCAATGGATGTTTATTATCCAAGGTGCTATTACTGTTATAGTTGGTTTTTATGCTTATTTTAAACTTGCAAGTAAACCTGAAGATGCTAAATGGTTAAGCGAAGAAGAAAAAGCAATTTTAATTGCTGAACTTGAAAAAGAACAAAATAATAAAGAAGAATTAAATTCTAGCAAAGCTTTATCATCAATTATTGTATGGAAATTCGTTTTAGTTTATTTTGCAATCCAGCTTAGTGTTTATGGGGTTTTATTTTATTTACCTACTCAAGTTTCACATTTTTTAGGGACAAATGTTGGATTAAAGGTTGGAATTATTAGTGCAATTCCTTGGGCTGTTGTATTAATCGCTCTACCTATTATTACAAGTTATGCTGATAAATTAAGAGCTTGGAGTTCTTTTAGCATTGCATTATTATTGTTAGCTGTTGTTAGTATGTTTTTATCTGTATTTATAAATTCTTTAGCTTTATTTATTTTATTCATATCTTTAGCAGCTGTTGGTTTTATAGCGATTCAGCCTATTTTTTGGAATTTACCAACTCAAATCTTAAAAGGCACAGGAGCAGCAGCAGGAATAGCATTGATTGGGGCTTTAGGCAATCTTGGTGGTTTTGTAGCACCTAATTTAAAAAATTATGCCGAAAGTCAATTTAATAGTTCTTATGCAGGTTTAATTGCTTTATGTTTGGTCGCATTCTTAGGAGTGCTTATGTTAATACATTTAAAAAAATCTTACACAAATATTAAATAAGGAGAAATTATGGATTTAGGATTAAAAGGAAAAGTTGTAGTTGTTACAGGTGGTGGAAAAGGTATTGGTGGTGGCATTAGTATGTGTTTAGCTAATGAAGGTGCAATTCCTGTTATCATATCTCGCTCTAAGCTTGATAGTGATTTTGAAAGCAAAATTAAAGCACTTTGTCCAAATTACGGCTTTTATCAATTAGATTTATCAAAATGGCAAGATATTAGTGTAGTTGTAGAGCAAATTGTGGCTAAATATGGCTTAATTTATGCACTTGTTAATAATGCAGGTATGAATGATAATCTTCATATTGAAAGTGCTACAACTGAAGAGCTTATTAAAAGTTATGAGAGCAATTTATTTCATTATTATGAAATGATAAAGTATATTTTTATTACAAAAAAGGGAAAAATACTGTAAAAATAAACTAATACATCACTTTAAATTAATATTTTTAATATATATTTTTTGTAGAAATTAATTATTTTTTTTAAATTTACTGACAAAAACGGACAAAAATACGGACAATTTTTATGAAAGGTTAAGGAATAAAAGTGCTAACAGAAAGTATTATTAAAAATTTAAAAACGGATAACAAGCGTATCCGTAGAAGTGATGGTAATGGTCTTTATATAATAGTAGAGAAGAATAGGAAATATTTTGTTTATGAATATAGAGATTGTGATAAAAAAGTGAAAAGAAAATTTTTAGCAAATTACCCTGAATGTTCCTTAAAACAAGCAAGAGAATTAATGAAACAAATAAGTATTGATACTAAAAGCAATGTAGGTATAAAACAAAAATTTGATTATTTGATAGATGAATTTTTAAATTATGAAAGAAAAAGATTAAGAGCAAATACTTTTAGAAATAAAGAACTTATTATAAAAGTATTTATTTTTAGTTATTTAAAGGGTAAAAACATAAGTGAAATAACTAAATTTGACATATTAAAGATTTTTGATAATCCTAAACTTGAAGGAACTATGTTTGTAAAAAGTCAAATATATTATGTTTTACAACAATTTTTTGATTTTTGTTATTTAATATGTGAAAACAATCCTATGGCTAATTTAAAAAAGAAATATATAACTAATAAGGAAAAGATAAACCATTATCCAATATTAAATAAAGATAATGATATAAGATTGTTTTTAACTGCTTTAAAAAATATTAAAAAAGATAACATAATGATATATTATGCTTTTAAATTTGCTTTATACACAGCATTAAGAAGAAAAAATATTTTATTATTAGAATGGTCTGAAATTGATTTTGATAAATCTATGATATTTATAAAAGCTGAAAAAATGAAAAACAATAAAGATTTTAGCTTACCATTATCAAAACAAGCTAAAAATATTTTGATAAAAATATTTGATTTTAATTATACTAAGCGTAAATATGTCTTTTCTCACTTTGATAAACCTTATTCTGAAGCAATATTTAGTTTTTATTTAAAAAAAATAAATTACAATAATATTATTACATTCCATTCTTTTAGAGGTATTTTCAGTACTATATGTAACGAACATAGAAAAGAACATAATATTCATTATGATATTATAGAAAAATGCCTTTCACACCAAGATAGAAATATTATAAGAGCAACATATAATCACGCTGATAATTTAAATGATATGCGAATTCTTATGCAGTGGTATTCTAATTTTATTGATAAACTAAGTGATTAAGTTATATTTAAATAATTTTTAATATAATTTTGACATATTATTTTAATATTTTTTAGAAATCATTTTTTTATGTTTTTATAAACATAAGGTATTCCACTAGCTACCTTAAAAATGGTTTGCTAATTAGCACTTATATGCTAAGAAATAAAAGCTAGTAATAAAATACAAAAGCCTTTTTGCATTTCTTAATATTAAGGAGTAAAAATGGCTGTTAACGATAAAACACAAGTTTATAATCCAAGCGATAGAAAAAAAGAAATAATTGACAAATTCCCTAATTCATCAATAGTCATTAATAATAGTTTAGAAACTCAAACAATGGTTAGTGATTTACAAATTATTGACATTACAACTGATATGTTAAAAGCAAAATTAAGTATTGATGAAACTGGAGTATCACTAGATGAGCTTAGATTATGGTTAGAAAAAATAAATAAGTTAAAAGAACTGCTAAATGAAATTTCAGATTTAGGAATTAATATGGTTTCTAAACACTACAAAACAAAGGAAATTTCGTATAGACCACTAAGAGAAAAAGTAGCAAAGATAAAAGCTAATATGAATTCACAAGCTAAAGAGTAAAAATAGTGAGCAAAAAGGCTTTTGTATTTTATTCTTCCTTTTTTTAAAAAAAATCATAACATTAAATTAAGTTTAAATAAGCCAAAAAAGGGCTGGTAGTAGATATTTTTGCCCTATTGTGGCGTATTCTCTACTTTGTTTGTGTTTTGTCTTATTTAAACTTATAAAAAAGTTTAAATAAAAAATTAAAAGGAGAAAAAATGAGTAATTTAATCACTCAACCACAAAATGGTGATTTAATAAGCTTCTCTCAAGCTGATTTAGACATCATAAAAAGACAATTCTTTCCACAAGGGGGAAATGAAACAGATATGGCTTATTGCTTATCTGTGGCTAAAAAAATGGGGCTTGACCCTATTAAAAAAGAAATTTTTTTTATACCAAGGGCAACCCAAATTGATGGCAAATGGGTAGAAAAAATAGAACCACTATGCGGTAGAGATAGTTTTATGAAAATGGCTAGAGCTAGTGGTAAGTTTGATGGTATTAAAACTGAATCTAGCCTAAAAATTGTTCCTATTCATAGGAATAATAGCTGGGAAGAGATTAAAGACTTAGTAGCTGTATGTCAAGTATGGCATAAGGATTACAGAATGCCAGTTGAAGTTCAAGTTGCATATAATGAATATGTTGGCTTAAAGAAAGATGGGATGCCTACTAAATTTTGGGCTGATAAACCTGACACTATGATTAAAAAGGTTGCTGAAAGTCAAGCACTTAAAAAAGCCTTTGGATTTTTCGGTATTTATACTGTTGAAGAAATGGGTGCAGGTATAGATGAAGCAAAAGATGCTGATTTTAAAGAGTTAAATCGCACAAGTGGTATAGCTTTTAGCGAAGTAATTGATGCTGAGATAGAGCAAATGAGCCGTGAAGATCTGATTAATGCTCTTAACAATTTAGGTTTAAATTTAGAGATAAAGGCTAACTCTCAAGGCATTGAATTCGGTAAAGTTGTAGGTAATACCTATGGTAAAACTGAAGTACTAAAATCATTCGGATTTAAATTTAAGTCAGATACACAAGTTTGGTTTATACAACTTTAAAAACACGCATTTTCTTTCAATTTATTTCAATTTTATTATTTTTAGTTGCCTCTAATGGGGTTAAAGAACTCACAAGAGTATCACTACCATTTTATGGGGATTATTAATTTTTTTTAAAGGATAAACAATGAATAAAACAATTTTATTAGGACGCTTAGTAAGAGATAATGAGTTAAAAACACTTGCTTCAAGTGGAAGTGCTGTATTAAACAACTCTATTGCTGTAAGTAGATATCACACTGATAATAACGGAGAAAAAAGAGAAGAAACTTTGTTTATTGATGTAGTATTTTTTAATAGACTTGCTGAGGTTGTTAATCAATACCTTAAAAAAGGTTCTAAAGTTTTAGTAGAGGGTTATTTACAACAACAAACATGGGTTGATAATGCAACTAATCAAAATCGTTCAAAAATTCAACTTGTAGTTGAAAGTATGGAGATGTTAGATAATAAACCAGCTGATAATCAAAACAATGGCTATCAAGGAAATAATTATCAACAACAAAATACTAACAACCAACCAAACACTAATTATCAAGCTAATAATTACCAAACAAATAATGGTCATCAACAAGATAGTAATTCTCAACAAAACTATCAAATTCAAAACAACTATCAACAAGGTAATAATCAAGCTAATAATTATCAACAAAACTCTTATGAAGATGTGCCTTTTTAATTTTAAAAAGGCCTTTTAGTTTATGTAGTTTTTACTACATTTAATTTTATTAACAATCTAATTCAATTAAAAAAAAATTAATTAAAAAAATCAAAAACAATTAATACAATTTAAGGAGAAAAAAATGAAAATTAATGTAACTATGGAAACTTATGAATACGCTGAATTATGTGCTGAACGCATTTGCAAGTTTTGGTTAAAGGATAACTATAATTTTGGTGCTATAAGCAACATAATTGAAGATTATATCGATGGTATGGATACTATTTGTAATGTAATGGATTTTGCTGATAATTTTTGGGTAAATTATTCTAATTGTCAATTTGGTAGTGATGAAATTGTAAATTTTATAATAGATGAACTAGGAGTTGATATAGATGATATTTTAGAACAATTAGAGCTTAATGAAGAATATTTAGACGAAGTAGATGATGAAGACTATATATCAAAAGCTGAACTTTTTAAAGAATGGCTAGATGAAAATTGCGACAACTTATTAGAACTAAATGATTATTTACAAGAAAAAACAGAAGATAAAGGTTTTTTTAAAATAATCTATGGTGAAAGTAAGGAGTTATGTAGTTATTTAGTCTATTAACTCTACTCTTTACTTTTAAAAACCTATTAAAGGGATGACTTTATCTTCTTATGAGATATTTTATCGCTTTTGGGCTTAAAACAAAATTAACAAAAAAAAGGTTAAAATTATGAGAAAGATAATAAATGTAATAAAGTATATTATTGCTATTGTGGTATCAGCTTTAATCTTTGTATTTAGATACAGAGATAGTAAAAGATGGGAATTAATAGGCTATGGATTGTTTGTTAATGGCTTTTCAGCTTTATTTGATAAACATGAAATAATTTTATTAATGCTTTCATTGATAGTAATAATGACAATAAAGGAGCAAAAATGATAGATATACTAATAGATGTTGTATTGATATTTTGTATTATCATATTACTTATCGCTAATATTTTTGGCGAGGGAGTTATAGATAAACTTAAGGCCTTTCAAAATAAGTTAGATGAAAAAATTAAAGAAATAGATATGGCTAAAGGTAAAAAACAATAATTGATATTTTATAATAACTATCATTTAGTTTTTTGTATTGATTTACAATACAATTCAAATTAATTATTACCTCAGCTAATTTAATTAATTAGCTAATACTTATTACACTCTTATTGATAATAACTATTTTCATTACTGAGATACTACAATCCTTTTAAAACTTTCACTTAGTAAAAATTACATTAAAAGGATAATTATTATTAAAAATTAACAAATTAAAATCAAAACAAAGGATAAAAAATGACAATAAAATATTTAAAAACAATAAGTTTAGAAGATTTAGTAAGCAAAGTTGTTAATGATTTCGTTGAATACAATGAAAAATATAACTATAGAATAGGTGCTACAAGAGAAAACGCTGAATATATTATAAGTAGTTTAGTGGATGAATACTCTAGCCTTTATAGTGAAGATGAAGAATTAGACTTTGACTTAGAAAATCAATTATGGGAAGAATTAAGATATAACTATTCTTTTGGTTTAGGTGTAGAAAAAATTAATGAATTATTTAAAGACTTTTTTTACGAAGAAATCCGTTCTTATGCTATAGAAAGTCTTGCTTATGATTTAGAAGAATTTAATTTAAATGATGAAAATATATCTGAAGATATTATCAATAAAAGAATAGAAAATCTTTTATCTAGCGATGAGTTAATATCTGATGACTTTTTACAAGAAATCAACTGGGAAGATTATAGATGTAATATTTATAATATAAACGACCCAAAAAAATGCTTTTTAGTTGTTAGAGAAATTAACTAAATATTATTCCACACAAAAATTTAAACACACACAAAATTAAACAAAAAAAATCAATAGAAGCCCAGCAAATGCTAACTGCTTTGTAAGGTGTATTTTCCCAATCAGTAGGGGGAGCGTTTGGTTCTCTTACGGGATACGCTTTTCGTTGAGTTTTTAATAAGTCCTCTAATTAGAAAGGGGGGTGATTTGCTTTGGAAAAAAGTAAGTTAAAGCAACTTATAAAAATATTGAGTATAACTTATACGACAGCCAAATGTATTATTTTACTCGTTGAAATAATCGGCTTTCTAATTAGTTAGAAAGATTATTCAGTTAAATCCACTTTTGTGGGTTTAACTCATAGTTGCTTTAATCATTACTTTATTGATTATAGCATAAAAATTATGAAAAAACTAAAAAAATATTTTTTCAATCGCTATTTTATGGCTTTTTCTAATGCTTTATTTTGGGTATCAGTTGGCTATCATTTAGCAAATTATTTAAACAAATAAAATACTTTTTCTAACTTTTGAGTTTTTATTCTTAAGTTAGAAACATTTTTCAATAATACAAATTTTAAAGGATTAACAATGAAAATTAAAAAATTAAATGGCTATTATACTTATAGCAATATTTCTTTTAAAGATGAAGTATTTAAATATATTTGTGATAACAATATTGATAATATATTAGATAACTCTAAAAACATTAAAGAATTAAAAGAAAATATTCAAAAAACAATAAAATTATATGGCTTTGACTACTTTTTAGAACGCTGTGCGTATTATGATTATGCTATAACAGATAATGAAGAGTTTGCAAATTCAGATGATTTTAAAGAATTATGCTTAGAAGACACTGCTTTCTTTGATGCAAAAATATATTTTGTATAAATTTAGCCTATAGATTTATTATAAAAATACAAGAGTGGCTTTGCCCTCTTATTCTTAATTTATTAATATTTTTAAATTGTTAAATAAAGCCCATTAGGGGATATAAAAAGTATATTCCCATTATGGGTAATACTACTATTTTATTCTTTTATGGGTTTTCTTTAGTATTTATGCTAAAAATTTTTTAAAAAGGAGAACTCATGGAAAGAGTTGAAAAAATTAATGTTTGGTTTGAAGAAAACCTTGCAAAAGTTATGGATAAAGATACTGAAATTACATTAGGTGATAGAAGTAAGTATATTGGTGCCTCTGATATAGGAGGTTGTTTAAGGGCTAGTTATTTAAATAAAGTACAACCTAGAATAATTGATACTAAACAAAATTTAGTTTTTCTTAGAGGTCATTTAGCTGAGGGTATTTTACAAAAAGCATTTCAAGGATTAAATCTTTTATCGCAAGTTGAAGTAGGTTTTGATGAACTTAGTTTAAAAGCACATATTGATTTTGTGTTAAATGGTAAGAATGAGACATTAATTTTTGAATGTAAAAGTGTTAGTGGAATACCTGAACTACCTTATGAAAGTTGGATTTTACAAGTTCAATTACAAATATGGTTACTTGAGAAAAAAATACCTAATAAGCCTATTTCAGCGTTTGTGTTTGCAATAGATGTAAATAATGGTGATTATAAGTTTTTTGAAATAAAAAGGAATGACTTTTTATTAAAATTGGCATTTGAAAAAATACAAAAATTAAAATACGCATTAGATACTAAAGAAGAACCTAAAGCTGAAATTCAAGGATACTGTGGTAAATGTTCTCATAAAAATACTTGTCCTTTAGTTAATAGTAATGAAACAATTGAGCTTAGCGATGAGATAAAACAAAGAGCTGAGAAATTAGTTGCTAGAGTAAAAGACTTAAAAGAACAAGAAAAAGCTTTAGATAGCGAAAAAGAAGATTTAAAAAATGTATTAGAAACACTAAATATTAAAAAACTTAGTGTTGTTAGTGGCAATATTTCAATTACTGCTGAAAGCACAAGAAAATCTTTTGATAGTAAGAGTTTTGGTAATGATTACCCAGAACTTTTGGAAAAATATCAAAAAGAAAGTGTTATAAAAGGTTCTTTGAAAATAAGCTAAATTAGTAATTACCCCCTATGGGAAGAATATTCCCATTATGGGGTTTATTTTTCTTTTTGGGTTGGTTTTTATTTTTAAATTTAATCTAAAAGGTTACAATATGGATATTTTAAAAAAAATTATTCAAGCTTTTTATACTATTGTAATATGGTTAGCAAAAATAATATGGAAAACATTGCTTGAATATATAAAGCTGCCAAGAAATAAAGTATTGGAGCTTTTAAAGATTTTAGGCATGGCTGTATTAGCTAATAGTATATATGATGTGATTACATTTAGCGATAAAAAAGAGGCTTATGTAATTGCATTGATAGGGATATGGATTACCTTAGAGTCAATAAGGAGACAAAAATGAATTACATAGGGATTGTAATACTTGCGTTGGTTTGCTATAAATACTTTAAATATTGTGATAAGATGGATATACTAGAGCAAGAAAAAGAGCAAGAAAAAAAATAAAGCTCTTTAATTTATACATTTACCCTAAGTTGGGAATAAGTAATATTCCTAACTTTAGGATACTTATTTATTCCTTTTGTATTTATTTTTTATCAAAAAGGATTTTAATGCTTACTTTAATTTTAGGAACTATGCGTTCTGGTAAATCAACTGAATTAATTAGAAGAATGGTGCAACTACACCAAAACAATTCTAATTATATTTTTATTAGGAACAGTATAGATAATAGGAATTTTATAGCTAGAGATATTACTTTAGCTGATGGTTATAAAATAGTAGATGAAACTAAACTTTTCAATAATTATAAGGGTTATATCTTGTTAATTGATGAGGTTCAGTTTTTAGATGAAAGCCTAGTGCAAAGAGTTATTGAGTTATCACTTGATAATGATGTAATTTGTGCTGGGCTAAGTAGTATGGCAGGGTCAAACAAATTATGGGATAGTGTAGCAACGCTTATTCCTTTTGCAGATAGTATAACAAAATTAAATGCTATGTGTGAATGCTGTGGCAAAATTGCCATAATTCATAAACACTTAGGTGGAGCAATGGTTGGCGACAATTATAAAGTTCTTTGTCTTAAGTGTTTTAGTGTTGAAAATAAAGGAGTTATAAATGAATTTAGAAAAAATGCTAAAGATTAAAAAAAGACTAAATGAATGGTCTAGTAAAAATAAGTTAGATGTGATCAAGCAAAGAAAAACATATTTAACTGATATGTTAGATAAGATACATAAATATTATTTGGCAAATAGTGAATATGAGAAAATAAATAGCTTATGTGAAATGACTATTTTAACCTTATGTGTAATTGAAGATAAGGATATAAATAAAAAGTTGGTAGAAAACTACGAATATAGCTTTATTTTTAAAATTAATGATGTCTTAGGATATTTAAAAGCTATTGCATTTTGTAATCAAATAAATGCTGATTATTCTTGCTATTTAAATGAGTATAGCTCAATATTAATATCACTATTAAATGAGTTAGACACTTTAAATATAGATTATGTTAAATGCCTAGAAGAGAAAATAATCTGAATTAGGTTTTAGGTGCTTTAAGCTAACAAAATTAACGGACCCTAGTTGGGAGTAAATAATATTCCTAACTTTAGAATACTACTTATTTCTTTTAATTTTAAAAACAAAATGTTCTCCAAACGGAGTAATTCTTCGTTAGGAGAATACTACCCTTTGGAGTTTTAAAAATAAAATACAAAGGATAAATTATGACAACAAGCATACTAAATAAAAAAATAGCTTATTTTCAAAATAAGCTAGAAGTAGCTAATGATGGAATTAGTACAGAGTGGCTTAAATTTGAAATTAAAACAATTAAAGAGCTAAAAAAAATAGCAACCTCTCAAAACAAAGAGGATATAGCTAATTTTATTAGCTATCTATCCAAAATAAAAGAACATTTTAGCTTAGAGCTAAGAGATATAGAAAAAGATATGTATGGAGATCATCATATCTTGTTTATAAGAAACCAAGCAAAAAGGCGACTACATCTTTTACTCTCAATGAAAAGTTTGCTTAAATTTTCATTTGATAATTGCAAAATTAAATATTATTTCCAAAGGGCTTTTTGGCAATGTGGAGATGATGATTTTGCATTTACAATGCTACATTCATTGGGGGCATTAGCATGATAAAGCTAATTACCATTTGGCACATCATTTATGCCCTTGTAGCTGTTGCTTTGTTTTGCTTAGCTATGGGTCTCATCGTGCCAGATGATGAAGTTGGCTTTATGTGGCTTAATGGATTTGGCGTAAGTGTAGCTTTAATACCTTACTTCATGTTAGCGTATTATGTAGCAAAGCTTATGCTTTTTACCTATAAGCTAATAGCCAAAAAAGTTAAAACGCTAAACTTTGCTAGAGGTTTAGACACCGATAACGGCGGTGGTAACTAGTATTAATTTCTAAACAAAACCCACTTGGGGTAATCTCTACCCCTTATGGGTATTGTATTGCTCCTTTCTATTGGGTTTGATTTAGCAATTAGCTAAATAAAATAAAAACTCACTTTGACAAGCCTAAGTCAAATGTAATGAGTAGAAAGGATTTAAAATGGCAAATTTAATTAATTTATTTAAAAAAGGATACAAAGGAAGAGTAGCTAGAGTTGATTTATCAAAAAGCCTTTGTAAAGTTGTTGGTTGGGATTTAGAAACCCCTACATTATTTCAAAAATTTATTTTTAGAAAATTAGCTCCTATGATTGTAGAAGATGATGTATGGAGTTTAGAAAACTTTTTTCCTACACATGCAAGAGATTATTTAATAAACATAAATGAAAGTATTAAGTGTAATTATTATAGCTTATTAGATTACTTAGCTATGCAAGAGCCTGATTATATAGATGATGAGATCTTATACGAAGAGGCACAGATTGATAGTTGGTATGATAAATCTTTAGATGAATTTATGCAAACTTATTCTAAATCTATTAAATAATCAGTTAGTGGTTAAAAGACCTAAAAACAAATAAATATTTTTATTAATTACCTAATGCTTTAAGGAGGCGAAAAATGGGTAGTAAGTATGACCTTGTGTCAATAAAAAATATTCCTATCGCTAATGTAATAGAGGCGTTAGGTGGAGAAAATACTAAAAATGGGCGTATGTTTCATTGTCCTAACTACAAATTTCACAATAATAGCGATAAAAGTGCTAGTATGGGTATAAAACAAAATACTAATACTTGTAAATGCTTTGCTTGTGGATTAAGTGGGGATAATATAGATATTACAAAAATCGTTTTAAACACTGATTTTAAAGGTGCTGTTGAATGGTTAGGCTCTACTTTTAGCATATTAGAAAATTGTTGCCATAGTGAATTAAAAAAATCATCAAGGGTTAAAAAAGAAATAGAGCTTATGGATTTTGATAAGACAAGACCATTTTTAAATATTAGGTTAAATGATTATATTAGAGCCTATAAGGAAATGACTTTAAGTCAAAGATATAAATTTGTTTTAACATTTATTTATAGATTTAGCTTAACTACAAATCAAAATCAAAAAATAGCTTATTATAAAAGTCGTGGAATTGATAATAAAATAATAAAACAAATCGGATTTATTAGTAAAAATGATAAAAATGATTTAGTTGCATTATTAAATAAATTCTTTCCACTAAAAGATTTAATAAATTTTAAGATTTTAAATACAAATAATGAGTTTTTACATTATCACAATATTTGTATAGTGCCATTTTTTGGCCTATATAACAATATGGTTAATGGATTAATGTTTAGAGCAACGCATAAAGGAGCTAAAATTAAGGAAATAAACCTTAGTAATAGAGATTTAGCTCTAGCCTTGCCGTTTGGTTTAAATAAGGACTTAATCACTAATGCTAAAGAAGTATTTATTTGTGAGGGGCATATTGATGCACTTTGCTTAAAAGATAAATATGCAATAGGTCTTAGTGGTTGTTGGGGTTTTAAAGAAAACTTTATTGGATTACTAAAAGGTAAAAAAATTTATTTATGTCTTGATGAAGATGATGCTGGTCGTAAGGCTAGTGATAATCTTTATTCTATGCTTAGAAAACACGGAATATTTGCAAAAATTGTTCGTTGGAATGCTAATTATGGCAAAGATATAAATGACCTTATGCTTAATGGTAAGCTTGATGAGGTTTTAGGTGCTTTATAGTTTTTAAAAATATAAAAATTACCCCCTATGGGAAGAATATTCCCATTATGGGTGTTATTTTTCTTTTTGGGGTTGGTTTATTTTTAAATTAATTTTAAAAAGGATATAATATGAAAAAATATTTAAAAAAATATATTTTTTATAATAAATTTGTATTAGAGAATTTTGCAAGAGGTTTTTATACAAGTGGTTTTAGTATAATAATTGCTTTGGCAGTTACATTTGTATTTAAAGCAGATTTTTCAACTTTTGCTATACTAATAATAGTAAGTGGGCTTGTAATAAGCCTTTTTTGTTTTTTTATTGGTATTATACTAGATAATATCAGAAAGGATTTATAATGGCTTTCATACCATTAGCATTTTTAGGTGCATTTTGCTTATTTATGCTATATTACAGCATAGATCATTTAAAGTCAAAAGAACAAAATAAAAAATAAAGCTCTTTAATTTATACATTTACCCTAAGTTGGGAATAAGTAATATTCCTAACTTTAGGATACTACTTATTTCTTTTTAAATTTAACAAAAAAACAAATTGTTCTCCATAGGAGCAAAACACTCCTATGAGAGTGTATTGTCCTTTGGAGTTTAAAAATAAAATACAAAGGATAAAAAATGAAAATAATTGAAATTAATGCAAAAAAAGTATCAAAAGCTAAAGCTTTAAAAATCTTAAAAGAAATTGAAAACATAAAAGGTGATTTTAAATATCCATATAATGATATAAGACTTAATAGCTTTATATCAATAGCTGATTTAGAAGAGGCTTGCTATTATAATGGTATTAAACCAAAAGAGCTTTTTTATGTTGTTTAATTCTAAAAAGTTACACTAGTTTAGAACATTTATGAGTTTTATATTTTTAAATGTTGGTTCGTTAATATTTATATAGAGAGAATTAATTTTTTAAATAATCTTATCTATAAATTAAATTTAAATAGATTACAAAATTACTACTGGAGTAACTTTACTAACTTTTAGGGTGCTTTTAGCCCCTAACCTTTATTTAAAGGTAATATTTTCGTTTATTAAAGATACTTTTTAGTATTTTTCATAAGTGAATAATTTTAAAATAATTATGTTTAATTGGTTTTAAATTTATATTATGTTAGACATAATTTAAACTACAAAAGTGGTATTACCACTCTTATAGTTTAATATTCAAAAGAATAGCTATCCTTATTATTTTCTTTGATAGATAGTGTTTCTATGCTATCTTTTTGCTCTGTATTGTCTTTTAAATATTCAGTTTCTTCATCAGTAGTATCTATAAAAATATCTAATTTATCTTCTTTTTCTAATTTTTTAGCATATTCTATTATAGCTTGTTCTAAAAACACCCTTTTATTTCTGCCTAATTTTTCAACAATACTTATAGCTAACTTACTTTGTAGCTTTACTTGTATATGTGTTTTTGTAATACTCATAATATCCCCTGACATTAGCAAACTCATAAGGTATATCGCTAAAATCTGCTGTTTTTACTAAATTTTTTACGAGTAGCTTATCTAAAAAGTATGCTCCACCGCCACTAAAAATTACTTTATTAGCTTCATATAAAATGGCATTTTTTGTATAAAGCATATTTATTAAATATTCAGTATAATCACTTTTTAGCTCTTGTATTTCATTTTGAAAATCTATTTTTTCTCCAGCGATTTCAATATAACCATTTATAAATATTTCTTTAGCCTTTTGTTCTGTAAAATCAATCTTTGGAAAATTATTAGATAGTATATTTACTAATTGATTAATGATGATATTAGCTCCCTTAGTATTTGCAAAGCAACCATCACTTAAGCCTACACCATCTTTATAAGGTAATATATCTAAAGTATTAAAGCCTATATCTATTACATAAACAAGTCCGTTTTTGTCTTTATTATAACTATCAAAAATACCTCTACCTTGTGGTCTAATTTTAATTTCAGCAAATTCAATACTTTCATTATTTACATATACTTTCTTAATTCTTTCACAAAACCTATTTACTTCATTGATATTTAAAACACTAAGTCCAGTAGCTAATACTAAATCTTTTCTAGTAGTATCTACTCCAGCTAATTTTAAAGCATGATATATTAAAAGTGGTGCGTGTTTATAAAGTAATTCAAAATCTCTTGTTTCATAAGCATTGTTAACTTTATCACCTACAATATATTTCTTATCATTAAATAAATACTCATTACTATTTACTTTTTCTGCTATGCTTTCAAATCTATTAATAGTAATACCTTTCTTACTAACTGCATTAGGAAACTTAAATAATTTATTTTTATAACAAACTTTAATATCTCCGTAGCCTAAATCAATAGCTATTAGATTATCCATTTTTATTTCTCCTTTTTAATTTTTATTGTTTTTATTTTTATTTTAAATCCTTAACAAATTCTTTGCATTTTTAATATTTGTTTTTCTGTAATTTCTATATCTTTTTTAACTAATTTTTGTAATTCAAATAAATCATAAATATAATGTTCTTCATTAGGTAAAAAATTAGAATAATACTTATCACAAATAATATCTAAATCACTTAAAAAGTTTTTTAAGCGATTTAGTCTTTTATTTTTTTTATATTGTATTTTATTCATTTTCTGACTTCTTCAATTCTATATATTCTGAAAAACTTACTTCTTCATCAACCTCATCAAATAGAATATCTTTTATAAAATCTAGTCTATATTGGATATTTTCATCTATTTTTATTTTATTATCTTCTAAGCACCCACATACTTGTTCTAAAGTTAAAGTTAAATTATTTATACACTTTTGCGTTCTAATAATTTCATCTGATAAATATTGAAAACTATTTTCTAAGTCTTTACAAAATTCTTTGAAATTCTTTTCTTCACTCATTTTTACTCCTAGATAAAGTATAATTAAATATTATTTAATTAATGTATATAATTATAATAAAATATTACTTAATAATTACTTAAATAATAATTAATTAATATAATAATTAATATGTCTATTACTTAAGTAATATTTAAATATTAGTAAAATAATGTATTTATATAATATACTATTACTTAAATATTAGTTAATTAATTTTTATTATGAATTTAGCATTATTTAAATATTAGTTATATAATATTATCTTAAGATAATTTTTAGTTATATATTAGTGATATAATGTTTAATTAATATATATTTTAAACTAAAAAATAAAAAATCATTTTTTTGTTTTGATATATATTATTAATTTATAGGTATATTTTCTATAGATTTTTATAATAGCTTTTGATTAATTTTGACCCTTTATAAAAGTATTTTTTATTATTAAAAAATTTTTTTATATATTTTTTAAAAAAACGACATATAAGAACACTTATTTCACCCCCTATAGTTTTACACCTTGTAATTAATATAATATATTAATAATATATCTTTTTTCACACCCTATTTTTTTAAAAATTAGTATTTTAATACCTACATAATAAGAACACTTATTTCACCCCCTAATAGATGAACCACTGTTAATAAGAACACTTATTTCACCCCTTAAAATATGTAGCTTTTTTGTCTTTTTACAAAAAAAAATATATTTTTTTGTAAAAACGAACTATTTTTTATTAATTAGCTAAATTATTTATATAAACCAAAAAGGAGAAAAGATGCTAAACGAAAAGTATAAAAAAATAGCAATTACTTGGTATAAAAAAGCATTTGAACTAAAACTTTTAACTAATAAGCCTATTTTTAAAAAAGACTTTATTAATTTTTTAAGCTTTACAATTTTTAATAAAATTTCTAAAGACTATGAAAAGCAATGTTTAGTTATATCAAATAAAGCTTTTGATTATGCTAAGGATACAATTAAACAAAAGACAAGTAGGAGTTTAAAAAATAAAAATATATCAGACATAATCTTAAGTTTTGAAAACTATAACTTAATAAAGACAATTCAATACGCCATAGTATCAGATTTAATTACTTCTAAAAAGGAGGATACACAAAAACTAATCAATCTAATTAACATTTTTTTAAAAGAAAACAATTTAGATAAAAAGGATAATAAATGAAAAAGGCAATATTACTAAGCTTTGTTTGTATTTATTTTTTAAATGCAAATAACGAACAAGAAATATTTAATGAAAAATACAATAATTATGATAGCTCAGCAAAGGTATATGAAAATAACACTTTTGATATTAATAAATTATCAGATATAAACCTAAGGCCTAATTATGATAAAGATATTACTAAACAAGATAAAGATTTAAAAGAAATTAAAAATAACCTACAAACTATAATTAATAATAAACAATATAGTGATAATTTCAATAATGCTAAAAATTACATCTTATATGATACAGACTATAAAAATACAGATACATTTAAAATATATAAAAAAATACAAGAACAAGGGTTGCTAGATAATAACGAAAAAATCTTTATAGTAATAAGCTCAAGTCTTAGCAAAGAAACAATACAAAACTACCTAAACATAGCAAAGCTTAGTCCTAATGATTTTGATTTTGTTTTACAAGGAGTAATAGGCAATGATTTATCAAAGCTAAAGCCAACACTAAATTACTTAAAGGAGTTAAACCAAGATAACTACGCATATAATTTAAGTATAAATCCTAAAATCATTCGTGCATACAACATAACTAGAGTTCCAGCAGTATTGTTTATAAAAAACTTTAATAAAGAACTAATAGATTATGTAAAAGCTCCCAATATAAATACTGATGATGAAAATGTATTTATAGCTTATGGGGATTATTCCTTAGATTATGTTTTAGAGGAGATTAATAAAAAGGCTAATAGTAAAAAACTTGACCTAATTATCAAAAAAATAAAAACTAATTTTTATAATAAGGATATAAAAAATGAAACTAAATAATTTCTTTTTTATAGGCATTTTATCTACGCAATTATTAGCCTTAGATAGTTTTTACGAACAATCTAAAAAAGGTTGGTTCTTTTATGAAACAATTAAAAAAGATGAGGTTAAAAAAGAAGAACTAAAAGAAGAAGATAAAAAGGATAAGGTCTTTACTGATATAAACCAAATTCCTATTAATGCTTTAAATACTTTAACTGCTACTGAGTTTAGACAAGCATTTGAATTCGCTAAAGATATAGCTGTAATGAACCCAACTAGTGACAATGTATATGTAGTGCAAGTAATGAATACCTTTATGTCAGAAAATGCAAACAAATTTAGTTCGTTGTGGCAACGAAATTTACTTGATAGAAATAAATTAATATCAGATAAGCCTATGACAACTTTTGAAAACGATATTCAAAAAAACATTAAGAAAAAGGAAGAAAAAGAGTTTTTTGCTAATACCGATTTAAATTATTTTGTTTTTTATAAGGATATAGATGATAAACTGTTAAATATAAAGCGATTAATTACTTCACTTGAATATAAAGTTCCAACTAAATTCATCAACATAAACGAATATCCAAATATAACTAAAGAATATAACATAGACTTATTACCAAGTATATATGCTGTAACTAAAAATAAGAAAAAAAGAATATCAAATGGCAATGTTTTAACACAAGATTTGATTATTTATTACACTTTAATTCAATTAAAGGACAACAAATGACTAAACCTTTATTTAGCAAAAACAAAAACGATGAGTGTTACACTCCAGCTTACGCTGTATTTCCTATACTTGAGTATTTAGATAAAAATGAAGTTATATGGTGTCCTTTTGATACTTTAAATAGTAATTTCGTTAAGGTTTTAAAAGATAAGGGTTTTAATGTAATTCATTCTCATATACAAGATAATAAAAACTTTTTTGAATACGAACCTAAATGTTTTGATGTGATAGTATCAAATCCACCATTTTCAAACAAGAAAGCAATATTTAAAAGGGCTTTATCTTTTAATAAGCCTTTTGCTTTGCTTATGTCAAATTTATGGCTTAATGATGTAGCACCATATCAATTATTTAAAGATAAAGGATTAGAGTTACTTATGTTTGATAAGAGAATTGATTTTTTAAATCCTAACTATGAGCTTATGAGTAATAATAGAGTTCCTTTTGGTTGTTCTTATTTTTGTTATAAGTTTTTACCTAAGCAAATAATAATGAAAGAATTGAATAAAAACAACAATAATTTAATTTATGATAATAATAATTTATTTAAGGATTTTATATGAGTAAAATACAATTAAGTAGTGATATAGAATTAATTAATATTGATAATGTAATAAGTTTTATTTTTAAATTTAAAAGTAAAAATAACCCATTTTATGGAAAAACATTATGTTTTGATGAGGTAAGATATTTAAGAACTTTTTATTCTTCATTTAGTAGGTTGCTTAATGTATTAGGTGATAATTATTTATTTGAAGAATATTATAGTTTTAGTTTAGATTATAATATATATAAAATTGAAAACCACAACATTAGTCAAATTATCATTAAAGATATTAATAACAAAATATCTATTAATGTCTTAGAAAAGATAAATAATACTTTTTTAAAGGGATAAAAGTAAAACAATAATATTTATGTAAAAACGAACTTTATTTTAAAAAAATATTAAAATTATTATATCTAATAAAATGGGAAAATTTTAGATTGAAAAGGAAATAAAATGATTGAAAGAATAAAAACAATGATTGTTTTTCTTTTTATCTTTTTAGCTTTTAGTTTTACTGGATATTTATGTTATATAGATTTTAGAATGCAATTATTTTTAAAAGATTTAGAAAGGATAAAAAATGAATATAGAAAATTTAAAGGAAATTAAGCAAAGGCTAGATATTTGGAGAGAAGAAAGGCGGTTAGATTATGAAAGTCAGCAAAAGGGTTTCGTATCAAATATATTAGATGAATTAAGAGAGTATTATTTAGCTATTAATGATGATGAACGAGTAGCTGAATTATGTGATATAGTGATATTTTGCTTAAATGTAAATAATTTAAGAGAATTTAATCCAAATCATTATAAAGAATTTGCTTCTCTTAGGAATTTAGTACACAATTTTGCAACTATGATTAGTAATGATTATACAGGGCTTAAGCTTGATTTTAATAATGAGCTAGTATATTCAAGCATAGAAATGCTAATAATTATTTGTATAAATATAATTAAACGAATGGGTTATAACCCTTATGAGTGCTTAAATGAAAAAATAAAAGAAATAGAAAGTAGAACAGTATATTATGATGAAAAAATAGGTAAGTTTATAAAAAATAAAGGTTTGGTTATACTTTAAAAGATTATATAAATTTACAATATAAAACAGGAGATTAGATATGAATGAAAAACTTATATGAAATTGAAGAATTCAAAAGATATTTTATGAACTCAGAAAAACAAAGAAAAAAGAATTGTGATATTGTAGTTTTTAAAGATAAGGAGAATTAATATGTATAAAAAATTATTATTTGCAATTATGTTTTTTAGCACGGCACAAGCTGTAACAATTTTAAATTTAGGCAACACTTATGACTTTGCTGAAGAAAACCTATTAGACCTTTTAAGCAAAAGAATAGAAGAAAAACAAATTTATCTTAACGCAAATAAAGAGAGTATTACTAATGAGTTAAAAAATAAGGTAGATAATTATAAGCCAAAAAATTTAGCTAAATTAACTCCAGCACCAAAAACAACTTCAAGGTTAGTAGATATTACTTATATCCTTGAAAACGATATTGTAGCTTATAATAAAGTGTATTATCGTAAAGGTTATAAGATAAACCCTTTGCAATATGTAGCCTTGCCTAAAAAATATATAATATTTAATGGCGATAATGTAAAAGAATTAGACTATGTTAAAAAACATTATAAAGGAAAACTAGATTATGAATTTATTTTATGTGGTGGAGATTATAAAAAGTCTAGCGAAATTTTGGGTGTATGGCTTTACTATCTTCCTCAAGTTATGAAAGATAGATTTAAATTAGAGCATAGTATAAGTATTGTTAGCCAAGAAAATAATTTAATTAAAATAGATGAAATATCTGTAGATTAATACTAAAATATTTTATATTTATTTATAGCTTTTTATAAATTTTCAAAAATAGTTGCTAACCCCTAATTTTTTATCAGGTTGCAACAAAAGCAATTCAAAATAAGCGATAAATTTATCAAAACGCTTGATTTATTTTTAAGAGTAAAAGAACTTGATATACTTTTAAAAATTGATAGAATAAGAAATAAATATAATTAACTTTTTATTAATAAAAAGTATATATAATATAATTCTCCTTTCTAATTTTATTTAGCTTAAATAAGTAGCCTTGATATATGTTAAATATATAAGGCTTTATTTTTTATAAAAGAAATAAAATTGTTTTAATTATATTAGTTAATATAAATAGTATTTTTACAGCCTTTTTATTTATTTATCTTAATAGATTTTTTTTGATTTTAGGCGTGTTTTTATGCGTTTATGATATGTTTTTATATTTTTTTAAAGGAATTATTTATCTATTTTATATGTAAAAATCTATAAAAACCTTAAAAACGAACTACTGAGGATTAATCAGTAGCTCGTTTTAACTAAGTTATTTTTTAATTCTAAGCTTATTAATTTTTTATCAATTTTAAAAGTGGCTAAATTCATACACTTTTCAATAAGTGATTTTTGTTTATCTGACAACTCTAATCTATCTGTAATATCATCTGTTATCGCATAAGCACCATAATGACTATAATTTTGATACACTTTATGTATAATTGCTCCATAAGCGTAAGCTTCAAAGTCATCTTCAAATAACGGCTCATCATAAAATTTTAAATTTTGTGCTTATAGAAAATATAAAATCTTTTGTAATTGTAAGTTAGTGATTTTGTAGTTATTTTGATTACAATATTTAATCACTTGTCTAGCATAAAATATTGCGTTTTTCATACTCATTTTTTCTCCTTTTATTTTATCCATAAAATTGATTTTACTATTAAATTAAAATAAAAACAATAATTCTAATAATTATATCTTTATTAACAAAAAACGATGTATAATCATCTATGTATAAATGTTTTATACTAATTAACAAGATATATTAATAAGTATTTTGTTTTAGGTTAGAGTTGCTTAGGCTAAAAGACCTTGTTGATAAAAACAAAAAAAATAAGCAAAATCAAAAAAGATATATGCCTTAAGAATGTTGATATTACAAATCATCAATTTTCTAATATAAATGCTCCAAATTTAATTTATTAGAATTAAATCCTTAAATAATATATTTATATAATTAATAATATATTTATATAACTAAGTTTAGATTTTATAAATAAATTGTCTAGTATTTTTATTGTCCTTTATGCAAGGTTCTCAAGCAATTTTCTTTTCTATATAAGTTCTTAAGGCATATTTGTTTTTTGTCGGAGTTTTTAACCTTTCACTTCAAAAACCCCATTTGCTTTTATATTTTATTTAATAATAAAAATTGTAAATGGGATTTTTACTTTAAAATAATAAAGAGTATCAATAATGAAATTATCACAAATAATACAATTTTTTTTCTATAAACAAAGACTTTTTAGAACGTTCACAAGTTTTAATTGAAGATATATACTTAGTAAAAGATGATAAAAATATTGACTATGTTGTTGTAAAGCCAAGTATAAATAAAAAAAATAATATTAGATCAAGTGAATTTATTAATATTTTAAATACATATTTTAAAAATCACGGAGATATTGATATAGCAACGGAATATAAAAGTTCATTTCAAAAAATTCAAAGGGTGTATTTTGATGAATTTTTTGACATTGTTTTTATTTAAAAAATAAATTTTTCACTAAACGAACTTTCTTTTAAAAAAAGCTCATCATAGTTTAAAGGAGAATTATGATGAGAACAAATTTCATAGGGATAGATAGTATCCGTTGTATTTGTAGCACTAAAGCCTTGTATAAATTTATTGAAAAACAAGGTTTAAGAGTTTTTACTAATCTTTGCAATCAAAAAGTAGTTTATTATAATAAGGAATTAGTATTTATTTTTAAATCTAGTAATTATGAACTAGATTTGTTATGTAAAAAAAGACATAAACGATATGGCTATTATTCTTTAGTTGAATTTTTAGGACTTAATCAACCTCAACGCAAGAATAACAACTTAATTGCTAAGCATAAAATCACAGCTTTTTTTATAAGGAAATATTGTATTTATAATATTGATTTGTCGGTTGATTTTTTAAAAGATAATAATAGTTTAAATAGCATTTTTATTAATTCTACTATATCTTATAAGGCAAGAAATTATCAAGTATATAAAAATACTATTTATGCAAATATACATAATAAAAAAGTAGATAAGATTAAACTATATGATAAGTTTAAAAAAGAAACTATTAAATTTAACAAATTTTTACCTAAAAGCCTTGAAAAATGGAAAAGGCTTGAATTTACATTTAATATAAAGGCTAAATTTAAACAATTCATAGGTAGTAAAAAGATATTTAATTATATATTCTTAATGCTTAAAAGCTATAGACAAATATTAGGTGATATTTGCAAGTTTGGTTTTAATCAAATGTTTTTAAAAAGACAACTTAGTTTTTTAAAAGATGTTAGAAAAACTTTGCTTTTAAAGGGGATATTATGAGTATTAGTATAAAAAAAACTTGTATTTTATCATCAGTTGAGGCAAATATTTTACATGAAACATTAATTAGAACAAATAAAGTGTTTTCAAAGATAAAAAAATATGAAAATATTGAAGACTTGCATAGAACTACTAATAAATTTATAAAAAAAGTAGATGAGTTAGAAGAAACACTACAAGAGATTTCAAATTATTATGGCATCAAATATAAAAAAGGTGCATTATTAACAAATGCTAAAAATTCAATGATTAGAAAGGATTAAGATGAACGCCGAAAATGATTTACATATCTTACAGCAAAATACTTCTAATGCTTATGTAAAACCAAGAAGTTTCATATCAGCATTAAGTGAGATACAAAGATTTTATGTACTTGAGAGTAAAACTGAAATACCAGAGGAATTTTTTACACTAGAACAAATTATAGATTATGTTAAGTTAGGATTTTTAGGTGGAGTTTTTGAAAGTTTTTTATTTATATTTGTGTTTTCATTACTGCAAATATTTTATGAGCCTATAAAAATTTACTTTTTTAATTCAGATATTGAGTATTTAGAGATATTTTTATTACAATTTATATCTTATTTACCTATAATAATTACTTCTTTACTGCTTTTATTTATAAGCAAATATTTTAATGGTAAATTTACAAAAAGAGCAATTTTATCTTTATTAGGTGGTAGAGCCTTATCTTTTTTCTTAAAAGCTATTGTCGTATTTGTGGTATTTTCATATTTTATTAATTTTGTAAATAATAACACAAGTAGTTTTAATTCATTTTTAGACTTTATTTCATCTTTACTTATGAAAATAAGTAACAATTTAACACCTAATTTTATTACGAATTTCTTTTATGAAAAAATATTTAATAGTGTTGAGGTAGTTATGTATAACATCATTTTTACTATGATGTTAAGTGGTATATTACCTTATTGTATGGTTATTTATAAATCTTATAAGAAAATCCACAGAGAAGAAAAAATCAAATATGAAATAGATAATTACAAATAATAAGGACACAATAATGAGTATATTAAACGATAAAAATAAAATAGTTACTAATTTTAATCCTAGTGGCGATTTATATATTGGCGATGGTTTTCATATTGAAGATAATGAAAAAAGTAAGCTGTATAAGATTTTTACACAAAAAGGTAATAGATTAAACCATACTTTTATATTTGGTTCTACTGGGGTTGGTAAGACTAGATTACTTGAAAATATGATAGAACAAAATATTAAAAATGGCGAAAATGTAGTAATAATTGACCCTAAAGGCGATACTGATTTGCTTTCAAAGGTAATTTATTTAGCCCATTTAAATAATAGAGAAAATGATTTAATGTTTTTAAGTCCTATCTACCCCGAGCAATCAATTAAAATAAATCCATTAAAGCATTATTATATGCCAGATGAGATTATAGGGCATATTATGGCTTGTATTCAATGTGATGACCCCTTTTTTTATGATAGTTCGTTAGAAACTACAACCTTAATAGTGCATTCTTTATTATTAATTAGAGACTTAAATAATTCTAAAGAACCTTTAACTTTTTCAGAGATTTCAAAATATACTTCAAGGGCTGGTATTAATGATTTATATACAAATTTTTTTCAAAGTGAAGAGTTAAGAAACAATATAATTGATAAGTTATTAGAAAAAGACCAAAATTTAGGTCTTAACTTAGGCAATAAAAGAGATATATATAAAAATAAGGTAAATCATTTAACTACACTTTTGTTAAAAGTAATTAACGCTCCTACTGGATATTTTGAAAAAGTATCAAATACTTTAAATGTTGCTTTGACAAAAATGACAAGTGGAAACATAGGGGCTTTAATAGGAGCTGAAACTGATAATAAATTTATTACTAAACTTGAAAATAATGAGGGGGTTATATTTTTCGTTCAAACTGGTTCTATGTTAGCAAAGATTACATCAAGTGCTATAGCAAGAGTTACTATATCTATGATACAAACCTTAGTAGGTCGTTTAAATGGTTCCAATAAAAGATTTGCAAAAAGGCTTAATGTCTATATTGATGAAATGGCTGAAGCTGTTTTCACTGGCATAGAAACACTTTACGCACAAGCTCGTAGCACAGATGTTGCAATCGTAGGGCTAACTCAGTCTTTAGCTGATATTATCGCTGTATTAGGACAAGATAGTGCAAGAAAATTATTTGATAACTCGGCTACTAAAATCATTATGAAAATGAACGATGTAACAAGTGCAGAACATATGGCAAAATTTGGAGGCACAAGAAAGATGAATTCTTTAGTTAAAAATGCTAATGGAGGACTTATGACTAAAGAACAAGATGAAGATGTAATTAAAGTTACTGATTTATTAAGGCTTGATAAACGAGAATTTTATTATTTTGGATTTGAGGGGCAGTTTAAAGGAATTACTGCTCCTGTTACCTCATCTCCATTAAAAATTAAGTTTCCAGAAATTACTATAAGGCTTGACTAATGGATAGGCTTTTAAGATTTATTGCAAGAACAAGTATAGAAATATTTAATACAAAGCATTTTAAAGGCAAACTAACTCTAAAGGCCTTTATTTTATTCTTTTTTATTGGCTTTTTATTATATTTTATAATAATGAAAGCACTTATTTTCTTTAATGAAAAAAGGCTTATTATATTAAGCACAGACTTTTTAAATTTAGATAGATTTATAGCTTATATAATACAGCCTAATATCAGTTTTATTTATTCATTTTTAATAGTGTCATTTATATTTATAGCTATTATTATTTATTATGGAGATTTTAGTAAGAGTGAAAAGAAACAATCTATTATATTCGGCTTTATAGATAATGAGGAGGGAGTTGATTTTAATGATATAGCTAAGATTTGGGTAGGAGAAAGAATTAAAGTTAATTATGAGAAAAAAGAATTTAAATATATAATTATTACTACAAATTATGTTATGTTAAAGCATTTTATTAATGGAACTATTATTCCATTAATGCAAAAGAAAAAGATAAATTACCAAGATACCTTAATTATTAAAGCCTTAATTGAGGCTTTTTCAAATTCAAAAGCTGGTAGTATCCCAAGTGTTGTAAATAACCAAGAAAACTATAAAAATTCTAAGAATAACTTAGGTAAAGGTATTAAAAGTGATTATGATATATTTGCAAATGTAAGTTTATTAGAGCATTCTTTAAATGTTGTATATAATTTATTAAAAGAAGAAAAACAAATAAGTAATTTAGGTGTAGCTATTATTTGTGGATTAACGCACGATTTAGGCAAAATACCTAAAAGCAACCTTGAATTAATATTTCCTTATGCTGTAATGAAAGAATTAGATAGTAGTCTTAAAAACTCACATGATATTATAGGTTCTATTTTGTTAAAGTATATACTTAATGAATTTAGAGAGATTGATTTTAACTTTAATACTTATAAGGATTATGAAGAAATAGAGTATGTGATAAATAATCATCATAATCTAAGTTTTGATACGGAGCATAAGTTTTATAATACATTAAAAATAGTTGTAGATGCCGATAGAAAAGCAAGAGCTGATGAAAAAACTAAATATATAGAAAAACCTTATGAATTGAAAGACTTTGAAATAAATAATACTCTAGCTTTAGGTATTAGTATTCCGAACTTAGATAGTATAAAAAATATTACAAATGATGAAAACATTAATGATAATTTAAAATCTAGCCTAGAAATATTAAATAATTTATCAATACAAGAAAATGAGTTAGAATATGAAAAGATAAGTATTACTAATGAGCCTATAAAAGAAGAGCCTATTAGTGTTTTAACTAATTCTTTAGCCGATAAATTAAAAGAATTAGGAGAGTTTAATAATAAGCAAAAATTAGTCGTATTAAAGGATTTTAATGATTTAAATAGTCTAAGTTTTAATTATTTTACTTGTGATGATTTTAATAACTTAGCGTTTTATATAGAAACCTCTAGTATTAATAAAAATATTTTAATAGAAAAATTAAAGGAAAAATCAAAGCAAATCTTAGTCTTTAAGTTAATAAATTATAAAGATGACTTAAAGCAATTAAAAGAAGATATAAAAAATACATTAGATAGTGTTGATTTAAACTTTTACGAATTTAAAAAAGAAAGCGATAAAAAAGAATATTATAAAGAAAATAATTTATTGTATTTAGAATTTGATATAGATTTTTATAAAAATAGAATATTAAAACTATTAAATAATGGTATAAATAATAATAATCCATTAAATCAAGATGATATTTATTCAATTTATAATCATCAAGATGGCGTAATAGTGTTTAATTATGATTTTATAATAAGCTGTGTTAGAGAGGTTTTGTTAAACGATAAGGATATAGAAAATAATTATACTTTATATGCTAATTATTTTATTAAAAATCTTGCTGAAAACGGCAATGTTAAATTCATAAATGCTAAGCAATACTTTTTTACTATTTATCAATTACTTAAAAATGACATAGTTATTAAAGAAATAAAGGCTGTTCCTATATTACCTAAAGCTTTTAATAAAAAGCCAAATAGCGTAAATACGGAGTTTAAAAATAATAATTTACAATTTTTTAAAGTTAAAAGGAGAACGACAAATGAGGCATAAAATAGCTTTTTTATTTTTAGGTTTTTTTATTTTTTTTAGTAAGGCAAATGCTGTATGCACTGTTACTTCACCAGTTGCTTTTCAATTAAGTGCTATATGTATTGATTGTATGTTTCCTATAAAACTTGCTGGAGTTAGTATTGTTGAAGGTGATATAATAGAAGGTGCTAATAGAGTAAATAAATCAATTTGTAAATGCCCTGGTAAATGGTTTGGTTATCCACAAATAGGTATTCCTATAGGATATTATAGTGTTGATAGGATACTTGATGTTGTAATAGATCCGTTTTGTTTTCCGAGTTTAGGATTTCAAGCTAAAAGTGGAGGTGCAAGTTCTTTTAAATTAGGTGGAGAACAAGGATATGAAACTGGTGATAATGCTACTACTTTTTATCAAGTTCATGAAATATATTATTTATTATCAGCTATATTAGAATTATTTACTGATATTTTATGCATGACTTCAAATTCTTCATTACTTGATATAGGTTATTTAACTGAATTTGATCCTATGTGGCAAAGTTCAACGCTTAGTGCAATTATTCAACCAGAGGCTATTTTATTTAATAACCCAGTAACAAATCTTGCTTGTATAACAGATGCTGTATCATCACAAGTAAATTTCCCACTTGATCCTTTGTTTTGGTGTAAGGGTTCATGGGGTAATACCTATCCATTAAGTGGCTTTGTTAGTAAGCATTCTTTAGTTGAAGATAGTGCAAGTATAGCTTCAACATTTATATTTAAAATGCATAGAGAATTGCTTACTTGGAATTCAAGTGGTATAAGTGCTTTATGTTTTGCCCATCCATTGCCTTTTTGGATAAAATCATCAAATAGACTACAATTTATAGCACCTATGCCTAATTTTACTGGTATGTCTATAGGAAGAAGTGGTATAATATGGGAGGCTGGTAAAAATATTCCTTTTGTAGGAGAAAATTTTTCTTACTTATGGTTTAGAAAACACGACTGCTGTGCTTTATAACTTTTTAACATATTTAAACAGAAATCACAGCTGCTTTAGTTGTATTTCAAAACGTGTTGTGGTAGAATTAGGTTTGTAATTAATATTGGTTATTTCCAAAAAGGAAATAGCCACTTTATTTTATATTTTTTCTTTAGTTTATTTTGTTATAATTAATTAGAGGTGTAAATAAAATGGGCGAAAATGATATTATAGCAACTAAAAAACAAGTGAGAAAAGCTGGAGAAAATATTAGAAACGATACTGCGAGTGAAAAAGATTATGAGATTATTTCTATATGGAGAAGCTTACACGCTCAGATAATGTCTAGTTTTGCTACATCTATTAATAGAAAATTAAAAAGTAAAAAAATACCAGCTAAAGTTATGGCTAGAAGATTAAAAAGGCTTAGTTCTATTGAGTTTAAATTGAAAAGATTTTCTAATATGCAACTTGATAGAATGCAAGATATTGCTGGTCTTAGAGTTGTTTTTGAAAACATTAAACAAGTTAGATTATTTCAGCAAATTATGGAACAAACTTATTTAAATGATAGTAGAAAATTTAAGTTAATAAAAACAAATGATTATATAAATACGCCTAAAAGTGATGGTTACCGCTCTATTCATCAAATATATGAGTATAAAGATAAAACAAAGCGAGGCTTAGAACTACAAATTAGAACGCAAATGCAACATCTATGGGCTACTGCTGTTGAAGTTTTAGGTATTAAAAGTAAATCAAAAATTAAACAAGGTTACGGAGAAGAATATTATAAAGAATTCTTTAGATTATCTAGTGCTTTATTTTCAATTATTGAAAACACTGAAATAAATAATGATTATAAATCTTTTTCAAAGAAACAAATTTGTAATGAGATTTCTAAGCTTGATAAAGAATATAATATTTTAAAAATGCTTTCTAGTCTTTTAGTATCTAGTAAAAATATAGAAGAATTAAAGCAAAAAGACCACTATTATTTTGTTATAGAATTAAACACAGATGCTAAAAAATTAAGAATTACTGGATATAAAAAATCGGATTTTAATAAAGCTAAAGAATATTATGATTTTTTAGAAAAAACTGCTATAAAAACAAATGAAAGCGACATAGTGCTAATATCACTTGATAAGATAAAAACTCTAAGGAGTGCTTATCCTAACTACTATTTAGATAGTAGAGAATTTGTTAAAGTAATTGAAAAGGCTATTAAATAGAAATGGTTGTTTTTGCTTTGGAAAGCACCACAAAAAGATTTTTTTAAAAAAATAAAATTAGTCAATTAGCTTTAACAATTCTATAAAATTATCATCTAATACACAATTTTCTAAACTCTTTTGAGAGAATAAAAATCTTCCATCGCAAACAAATCCTAATTCATTCCAGTTAGTATTATTTAATATATCGCAAACTTTATCAATTCCTATTTTATCAATATCAAACTTTGGAAAAATAGCTAATATTGAGCCATCGTATGCTTTACAAGTATGGGTAAAAAAAGGTTTTTTATTCCTTGTTTTTGTATTTACATAAATTCTTTTCTGTTCGCTTTTATAATAATCTCTACCCCATTGCCAGTAGTTACTTTCATTAAAAGTTCTAATTTTTCTATTGATTAGTTCATCTTTATGTGAAATGATATATTGACAAGTTTTAGCAAAATCCCCATATATCATTTTTTTTGTTTTCTTGGTTTTGCAAGTTTGAGAATTAACAAAATCTACATTGCCGTATTGTTCGTTATGAAATATCTTATCAGCCCCACTAACTGCACCAACTTTAACATAAAATAATTTATTAAAAGGTATAAAATAATTGTTATTTGTAAATAATAATTGTCCGTTAATACAATTGAATTTTTTATATTCAGTAGTAGTTCTTTTAAAATTATTCTTTTCAAAACGCCATATAGCGCAATTAGGTTGGGCGTTATTAAAAATCTTTTTATCTCCTAAATCTATAAAATCAGTGATTGTTCCTTGGGAGAATATAAAGTTATTTAATTTTATACTTGATGTATTTTTTAAAAAATCTCTTGGAGTGATAAAAATTAATTCCCCTTTATCCTTTAAATGTAATATGCTTTTATATATAAAATATAAATATAAATTACTTCTTGCATCAAATAAAGCATTAAATTGTTTTAGTATTAGTTTTGTTTTATTATTTATATCTTGGTGCTTAACATAAGGTGGATTTCCTATAATAGTATCAAATTTTTCATCTAAAGAATAATCAAAAAAATCTATATTTAGAATATTATTTGATTTAATAACATTTTTATCTATTTCTATACCTATTTTATTGTTTGGTAAATACTGAAAAAATGCACCATCTCCACAACTTGGCTCTAAAAATCTACCATTATTTTTTATTAACCCTAACATTTCTGCAACTATATTAGTTGGGGTAAATACTTGTCCTAATGTTTTAATATTCATTTTATAAAAACTCTGGGAAATATTTTTTAAAATAATTTGTTGCCTCAGCTCTTTTGTGTAAAGATTGAGAGAAATGATTTAATATAAAATACTTAGCACTTTCATAATCTCTATTAATAGGTATTTTATTTTCTTCCCATGTTGCTTGAAATGGAAGATTATTGCCGTTAGGTGTTAATTTATTTAATGTTCTTAAAGAACATAAAAAAATATCATTATAATCGTTTTTATTAATTATTAAAAAATAATAATCTTTATCATTATTTGTAATATGTTCTTTAAGATTTTTAAAATACATATCCCAACTAACGATGTTATTAAATGTAGGCATTATTCCAGTTAAAGAATAATATATTCCAAGTTTGCAATTTAAATTATCAGCTGTTGTAGTTGTGCTAACTTTTATATTTACTGGATAAAAAGCGTTTTCTGTTTGGATACAAAAATCATACCAGTATCTAACTTTTGGAATTCCGATAATATTACCAAAACGCATTTGTATTAAATTGATGATTTGGTCTTCATTAAATGCTGAATTTAACCTACCATCGTTTGTTACTTGTTCTAAATTAAAGTTTTGCCTTATTAGATATTCTTTAATATCATTTAATTCATTTGGGAACATTTTTATAATCCTTTTTTAACTATTGTTATTAATTTAACAAAAGATTTTAAACTACTGATGATTAGTCAGTAGCTTTTTCAAAAAAGTTAGGTTTATTAGCTATTTTTCTTAATTCAGCTAAATAACTTCCTTTTATTCCTTGATAAGGAATAGAGATTAATTCTATGTCTATATTTTTATTATTTCTAACATGTTCTATATATTTTAATATGTTTTCATCTTTACTAATATCACAAGATACTATAAATAATAATTTATAGTATTTAGAAGACTTGCCATTTAAATATACAAAACATTCACCTATAAATTTTTTAATAACATCAGTATTAATGTATTCTAAAGTTTTATGATTTTTACATTGTATTAATAAGGTTTTATCATTATTTTTCTTAGCTATTAAATCAATTCCGGCATCAAATTTTAATAAATACCTAGTTTCTACCTCATAATCTAAGCCCTTGTAATAATCGGCTATTTGCATTTCATAAGAAAAGCCGTTAATTTCGTTTTCGTTTAGGTTGATTTCATTACTAAGGGCTTTGCTTTGTCTAATGCTTTTAAATTTCTTATATCTTTTATATATTACTATAGATAAGCCTACATAGTAAATTACTAATATAGAAATTGTAAAAGCCATTGCTATTCTTTATAATCTAAATATAATTGTTTTTCTTTGTTAGCTTGAGAATAAAAATAAACAAATAATGCTACTGCTACAAGGTTCATATTAATAATAATACCTAGATTAAATCCTGCAAACATTATAGAAAGCACAATACTAAATAAATAATAAGCTAAATACATTCCACTTAGCACCATAGCCAAATAAAAAACACCAAATTTGATTTTATGAATTTCTTTCACAGATTATCCTTTTTCAATATTTTATAAATTATAATTGAAAAACTATTAAAATCTATTTAAAATAAATAATTTCTATGAAAAAAAAAGACTGGAACTTAGCGTAGTTTTAATCAAAATGCGTTTTTGAACATCGCTAAGTTGTTTTTATTTTAGCAAAAAATTATTATTATAATTAAAATCTAATATTTATATCTTCTTCATTTATAATTTTATCAATAGTTGAATTTAAAATTTTTTTCAAATATTTTATATTTTTATCTAAATTGTAAATACCAGCATTTTTACAAAATTCATTATCAATATTATCAAAATTATCTAATTTTACCATTTTATAATCTATATCTATATTTGGATTGTAATATAAGTTAGATATTTCTTGCTGTTTTTTACTTGTAAAATTAGGAAAAGGAATTGTTAAAAAATGTTCTATTTTTAATTCTTTCATCTTAGAGCCTGTTGTTAAAAGCCCACAATATTTTCTCATAAAATTAGTATTTAAAAAACAAAGAATAAAAATTAATCGTGCTGTATCATATCCAAATACTTTATATAGTCCTTGATTATGATGTCCTAATCCAAAATCTTTAAAACAATAAAACATACTTTTACCACAATCTATACCATCCCCACGATTTACAAGTAAAATACAATCATTTTTTATATTATTAGTTTTTTTGTGTCTAATATACTCATCAATAATAATATTTCCATAACTATTAAAATGCGTTGGAGTTAGCCATTTATAAGGCAAGTTTTCATAATCTGATATATACCTAATTTCTGGCGTATTACCACTTTTAATATTTTCATTATCAATAAAAAAATATCCATTTTTGTAATTTTTGACTAAAAATTCAATATATTTAAAATCTTTAGAATGAATACCAGTATCTAGTCTAGCATTTTCTTCTAAATCTTTTATAGTTGGTTCTTTATAGATAAATTTATCTTTTTTTTGATTATTAACAAGCTCTTCTTGTATAAGGTTTGTTATTTGCTCATGTCTTTTTCTTATTAATTTTTCTTTATTTATAATGGATTTTGTAATTTTTTCTACAAATGCTATAGTTTGTTCTATATTATTTTTTGGAAATGGAATTTTGCAATCCAAAAATAAAGTTTTAGCATGTCTTATAGTTGCTCCTTTCGGAACTAAAAAATCTAGTTGTTGTTTAAAAATATCGTGTTTTATTATTGATAGAATATAAAATTTATTTTTTTTAATCGGTAGTTTATATAAAGCACCAGAAAGCATAGTATTTGGATAATCTTTATCTAGTATGATTACTTCTCCTATATTACTATCCTTTGAAATAATTACATCGTTTTCTTTTAAATTCATATTTATAAAAGCTTGTGGAATTATATATTCACTTGCACTTTTTTCAAAATTAGGTAAAAAAGAGTATTTTTGTAAAGCTCTACTTTTTATAAAACAGTATTTTGATTTTTTTACATAGGCTGAAGAACCAACTTCACATCCTAAATCACTTCTTTTTAGATCTCTTTCCAAGCACTCTTTTAATGTTTTTACATTATTATTTTTCATAATTAATTGTTTATATGTATTGCTAGAAAAACTATAATAATTTTTTAACATGTCTTTATAATTTATTACTTGTGGTATATCTATATAATGTTTCATTTTGTCTACTTTTTATTTAATGAAAATATTTTGTAAATCTTCTTCTTGCGATAAGCACCATTTTTTAAATTCAAAAATAGTTTGTGTAAAATCTTCATCTATTTTAGCTTTTCCATTTTCATCTATTTCTATTTCAAAATTATTAGGGTTTATTTTATAAATAGGAACAAATGTTTTATTTTTAGCCTTTGTTATTACTTCATATCCTAAATTTTCTATAGTTTTAATAAAAATTTGATAATTGCTTTGCCTTAATTCAGCTAATCTATTTTCGGTTGGTTTATATGCAACTATTATTGTTACATTTACTCCAGTTTCTGCAAATGTATTAGATGGTAAATCAAATAAAGCCACAATACGCATCTTTTTCATTAGCCATTCTCTAACTTTAATATGTGTATCAATACTAGCTATAGAATTTGATAAAACTATACCTAACCTACCATTTTTATTTAAAATTCTATAAGCGTTTTCTAAAAATAAAACACCTAAATCTAATTCATTTACTTTTTTACCTTTTTGCCTTTTATTATTATTAGTTTTTGTATATAAGTTCCAAGTTTCATAACATTCTATTATTTTTCTTTCTTTTTCATTTCGTGGATAGAAAGCTCTTCCTTGTCCGAATGGTGGATTGGTTAAAACAACATCAAATTTTTTAAGCTCTTTATTATCATCTCTTCTATCCCATTCCCCATTTTGATTTGTATTAGGGTCAAGCTCTATCATATCATTTTCTTTATCAAATTTATAAAGAATAGAGCCTAAATCGCTTTTTTGTTCTATTTTTGCATTTCCATCCCCATTTAAAAGCATATTAAGAGTAGCAAGGCTAATCATTTGTGGGTCAATATCTACTCCAAATATGTTATTATCATCTAATTGACTATTAGAATTGACATAAGAAACTGATAAAAAGTCTGCTATACCTACTGTTGGGTCAATAATTGTTTCATTATTTCTTGGATTAACAATTTTTACTAAAAAATCAATCACTGGTATAGGTGTTAAAAATTGTCCGTTTTCGCCTTTAACAAAATGAGAGGCAAAGTTGTTAAAAATTAACTGGTATAAATCAGTTTTATGAGATTTGACAAATGAATAATTTTGTAATTCTTTAACAACGCTAATTAAAACCTTTATATGGTTTTCATTGTGAAAATCTAGCTCTTTGTCTTTTAATATACGGCGATAATTACCACTTGCATCGTTAATAATTTCTTTAATACGCTCTATAAAATTTTTAAATATTTTATCTGATATTTTTTCGTAATTTTCTTCTTCTTGTGTAATGTAAAATTGTAGATATGAATTGTTTTTATTAGCTCTTTTTTCATCAAAAATTTTAATTGCTAAAATTTGTATTAATATTGAATAACCTTTTTGATTGACTAAACTAACTTTATCCATTGTTTCTAGGATTTTATACATTGCATTACTTATTTGTGTAGAGTGAATACCAGATATAGCATCTAAATCTTTTATAGTTCTTTTTTCTTGTAGTTGTTTTGGTTGTGTTTGACTTAATAAATCATTAAAATTTGGAATATAATTATAAGGGTCAGTAAGATGTAGGTTTAAATCTTTCGTTTTTGAATTATCAGCTAAAGAATTAAACTCTTCTGCATATCTTAAAAATTTACCTTTTTCTTTTTTAAATAAAAATAATTTTTCAGTATCATAATAAATACCTAAACAAAAATCTCTCTCACTTTCTTTTAAATATGTTTTTACTTGTTTTTCGTAAATTTCTTGTATATCTTTACTATCATTTTTTTTAAATTCGATAATGGCTATAATATGCTGTTTTATCCATTCTAAATCATTTAAATCGTTATTATTATGATAATTTTTATATTTTGAAAACCAAGTTATATCATCAAATATACAAGCATCTATTTTTATATGTTTGCTATCTTTATTGCCTTTTGGTAAATGTATTTCTGTTCCTATATAATCTTTTGAATAAAGACCTGAATTTATCAAGCTATAAAGAAACTGCCATTTATAAAATTGTTCTGATTTTTGTGTTTTTGCATTATTTAGTAAATAAACTACTTTATTTAATGTTAAATGTTCTGGTAAAAAAGCTACATATTCATAAATGTCTTTATTTAAATTATCAAATTCTTGTTTGCAATGTAAAAATGCCATTTTATACTCTCTTTGTTTAAATTATATTATTAATAAATTTTTATGCTTAAAAATACTCCACTTATAAGTATATTGATTTTGAATTAAAAAAAAATAAAAATTTTTTTTCAACTAAATGAACTTTCTTTTAACTTTCTAATAATATGAAATAAAAAGGAGAAAAAATGTTAAAGAAAAGTTTAATTTGTTATATTTTTATAGGATTAAATCTTAGTGCTAATAATATTGATGTTAATGCTATAATGAAGTCTATTACTGAAAACAAAGACATTAACTCTTTTAAAGTTGAAAACCTAAAAAAAGAAGTTATAGGTAGCAATGAAAAAGGCAAAGAAATTCAAGGAATTTATCAAGGTGCTGGAGAAGAACTATTATTAAAAGTTCAATTAAATTATAATAATAATGGACTTAACTTAAATATTAAAAATAATAAAAACACAACTCTTGCTACATTAAACAATATAAAAGGTGTTTGTAGTGGTAATGTAAATTATGATGATAATTATAATGAAACTGGCAAATATTTAAATGAGTTAATTTTTGCTAAGGATTATAAGGTAATTGAAAGACAAATTAATAAAACAAGATTAGAGGCTATACAAAAAAAATGCGGTGAATTTCGTAGTTGGGGTTTTAATAAATCAATTTTTAATAATTATAAACAAGTTAATGAATGCTATAAAAGAGAATGCGAAATTTTTAATAAAGATATAAATGTTGCAAAGGAAAAGAAGTATTTTTGGTTTTTTAGTGGTGGTAAAGGTATATGTTATGAAAAATTAGGAGTATATAGTGGCTATACTTTACAAGTTAATAATGCAAATAGTGTTAGTATAATAAATACAATAAGTGATTTATCTACTAATGGTTGTTATTGCACTAGTAAAGATTGCGATAGTCCTTTAGGAAGAGAAGATATTGCAAGAATTATAGAACAAGGTTTATTAGGCAAAATCTCTCAAAGCATTTTTATTACTAATACATCATATAAAAATGATGAAATATTATTTTATGCTCTAAAGAGTGATAAAGTAAATAATATAAATACTGCTAGAAATTTTACTGATTTTTCTATGCCGACTATATCAAAGAATGCTAGTAATAAAACCATATCAAATGAAGTAGAAAAAGTAAAAGAAAAAGATGAGGCTTATAAACAAATAAAGACCTCAACTATATCTAATAATTATTTAGCAGATGAAAACTCATTTGAATTTAAAGAATTAAACTCAATTACTAATATGAATGAAAAAGTAATTAAAGATAACGCTAAAATAAAAGACGATATCTTAGAATACAATACACAAAATAATAAAAAAGAAGTAATTGAAGTTACAAAGGTGCAAAAACCTAAGTCATTAGGTAAATGTTTAATAGGTTTTAAACAAAAATCTAATACGATAATACAAGATGATATATTAAAGACTGAGAATAAGAAGAATGATGATTATACACATTTAAAAACTAAGGCTTGTATTGAAGATAGTAATAAAAAAGCTATTTGTCCTTTAGAAAATAAAGAAATAATTGTAAAAGATTGTAATGAAAATATAGATAATGTTTCTTTAGCTAAGACTTATGCTGCTAATGAATTAATAAAGGAATTAAAAGAAGTAAGAAAAGGTAGTAATAAAGAATATATCCCTAATGATATAAGAATTTTTAAGGCTCAAAGACATAACATCTTAGAAAAACAAATATATAGTTGTCCTGCATCTAATTTGGGTAATATTAGAATGAGTGGTTTTCACCCAAGTATTTTAGCTGAATATGTCGCAATGATGGCGACACAGGCTACTCAATGTTTAATAAAACCTATGTTTTATAGCTTTTTTAGTGGTGGTATTTTAAATTTAGTTGATAGTGAATATGCTAAATATGTAGAATTTGATGTAGGTTTTGCTCAAAATCATCAAAAAACTTGTTGTCATGCTAAATTTAAAGAACAAAAAATAGAATTTCCAGAAGTATTGGAATTTAAAACTAGCGATGAGGCTAAAGCTTTTTGCGATAGTAAGAAAAGTTATTTAAAAAGTGCATACAATAGCACTTGTGCTGAGTATATAAATAGTGCAAAGGCTACAACTAGAGTTACAAATGTAGCTGGTAGTGGTTGTAATATTGCGTATGCTTATGATGGAGAAAAAGCTTTTAAAGTAGATAGAACTTCTAAATTAGGCTCACTTGATGCAAAAATTAGCACTGGTTATAATTTATCTAACTTAAAATTAGCAAGTGCAAGACTTAATACTTGTAAAAGTGATTTATCAGAACAAGAGGGTTTTGTACAAAAAGTAGCCGATGGTTCGTGTAGATTTATAAACCATACAAGAAGAATAGATTATTATTCTAAAACAAGAAAATCAGGCCCTTTTGGAGCTATAAGAGGAACTATTAGCTTTCCTAGATATACGGAACATATATATAATTTTTGTTGTCAAAACTCACGTTTTGCAAGAATTATTATGGAAAATGCTGAAAGACAAGCAAAAACTAATCCTAAATTAAAAGGTGTTAATTTTTGTGATGGATTAACATTAGAACAATTTAAATTACTAGATTTTAATGATATGAATTTTGATGAGGTATTAGCCGATTTTGGCATCAGTGCTAGTGCAAATCTATCAGATGTTAGCACTGAAGATTTAAGTAAATATATATCAGTAATAAACAATACCCTAATAAAAGAAAATATAGATAAAAGGGAGGCTTATAAAACAAATGAAAATAAATGATTTTTTTAATGATTTAGAATGTAAATATCAAGTATCAAAACTTGAATTATTAATTTTATTACAATTTTTAATTAAAAAAGAGTTGGGGTTAAAATATGATGTGTATTTAGAATTAGAAGATGATAAATGTTATTTATATGAAAATCATATAGATAACTTTGAGAGAGAATTTAGATTAACAAAAAAAATAATAAATAACATAAAGCAAAAACTAGAGCAAGAAGTAAATAATAATCATTTGAATAATGAAATTAAAGATTTAAGGTATAAGTATTTAAAAAAAGTTATTAAAGGCGAGATTATAGATAGTTATAAATATGGTTATATAGTAAAAACTCCTATAGCTATGGCTATATTACCTTTTAATCAATTATCAAAACAAGATCAGCATAGTATAGAATTTTTTAAAGAAAAATATTTTTTTATTACTAAAATAAATAAGATTGATAATTTTAGAAATGAATTTGTTTTAGATACTAAAAATCAAACCAAAATTATCATTTATATACTAAAACAAAATCTAAAACAATTCTTTATTAAGATAAATAATAACACCATTACTATATTTACCAAAAAGCCAGTTGATAGTAGAGTTAAAAGTAAAATTATAAGTAGCATAGGCAAAGGTTATAAAATATATTTTAAGGATAATGATGCTAACAAAAGAGCAAAATAAAATAGTAACTGCTGATTTTGATGATATTTTAGTAATAGAGGCCTATGCTGGTTGTGGAAAGACTAGCACATTAATTAAGTTTTGTGAAAAGAGAAAAGATAAAAAAATACTATATTTAGCATACAATAAATCAATGGGCGATGAGGCTAAACAGAAGTTTAAGCATTTAAAGAATGTGAGTGTATTTACTATGCACTCTTTAGCCTTTAAACAATTAGAAAAAACACTAAGATTAAAGCAAAGAATTTTAGGTAATATAAAAGCTAATGATTTATTTGATTTTAAAAGCTTAAAACAATTAAAAGACAATAATACTAAACTTAAAATTATAAATATATTTTTAAAAATATATAAAAGTTATTGTAATTCTAGTGAAAACAATTTATTAAGTTTTTCCAAAAAACAATTAGAAGATAAGGCTTTAAATTTAAATACTAGGATTTCTAATGCTATAATGAAAGAATTAGATGAAAATATTAAAAATAATGATAATATTATATATGAACATGATTTTTATTTAAAAGAATTTCAGTTATCAAATCCAGTATTAGAATATGATTATATATTAGTAGATGAGGCACAAGATTTAAATGATTGTGTAATTGATATAGTATTACAACAAAAAGCTAAGAAAGTCTTTATTGGAGATACTTATCAAAGCATTTATTCTTTTAGAGGAGCAAATAATGCTCTAAACAAATTATCAAATTTAAAAAATGCAAATATTTTATACCTTACTCAGTCTTTTCGTTGTTCTCCTAAGATAGGTGAATTAGCAACTATAATATTAAAATTAAATGGTGCTAAAAATGATTTTATAGGATTAAACGAAAAATATATTGAAAACGAACAATTAACAATAATTACTAGAACTAATGCCATATTGTTTGATACTGCAATAAAATACGCCGAGCAAGAAAAAAGTATTTATGTAGTAGGAGATATAAAAGAAACTTGTAATGAGTTAATAGATATATGTAATCTAATTATAAATAAAAAAGAATATGTAAAAAATGAATGGTATTTAAAGTTTAGCAATTTTTATGATTTAACAGATTTTATTAATGCTACTAATGATATAGAATTAAAAAATAAGGTAGTAATTATATGTAAGTATTTAAGTCAAAATAAAAGTATATATGAATTAATTAAGCTACTTAAAAAACATTTAGTAAATAATATGAATAATGCTGATTATATTATTACAACAGCACATAAATCCAAGGGGTTAGAGTTTTTAAATGTAGAGCTTACAAAAGATTACAAAATATCACTAGAAGAAAAAGAAGAATTAAACCTTTTATATGTAGCAATTACTAGAGCAAAACAAAACCTGATTATGCCAAAAGATATTTTAAATTTTATACAAAATAATAAGGAAAAATAATGCAAAGAGATTTAATTATTAATACACAAAGAGGTCAATATAAAAATACTGATTATTTTATAGATAGTTTTTTAGATTACTCAATATTTGGAATTGAAATAAAACACAATAACTTATTTTTAATTTTAAAACACTGTATAAACTTTCCTTATAAAATTCAACAATATAAAGGTATAGTAAAAATTAGCTATAAAATAGAATGCAATAATATAACACAACGTGAAAACACTGCCTTAAAAAAGATAAAAATTTTAATTAATCAATTTAGAACTAATACTAAAATACTACTTTAGTATTAGTTAAATAATGTTTATAATGATATATTATTAAATAAGTATTAGTTAAATAATATTTATAAAATAGATAATTAATTATTTAGGATTTAAAACTTCCCTTACTTTATCTACATATTCTAAAACCTTATTAGGTTCAACAGCACCTTTTATCTCTGGTATAAACAAATCTGGTCTTTTAGGATTTATTACAAAAGTAGTAGGAGTAACACTTAAAGTAAAATAATTTGCAAATAATTCTAAATTGTCTTTTATTTCTAAAATAGCTACTTCATATTCTTTACCTAAAATATCTAAGGTTTGAGTGTTTTTTAAGTTATTTAAAAATGTATGACAATGTCTGCAAGTATCAGTTACTGCAAATAAAACTAAAAGTTTGTTATTTTTTTCAGCCTTTTCAAACGCTGTATCAATATTAGTATAAATTCCAGCATTTAAAAATCCTAAACAACATAATGTTATAATTAATTTTTTCATATCCATTATCCTTTAATTTTTATTTCAAAAATATCTTGTTTTTTATTAACCTCATCAATCAAATTCATAATTAATTTGGCTATTTGTTCTTCTGTGCTATTAGGTTCTACTTTTATATTAAATTCATTATAATTAATATCATATTCATCTATATAGCAAAAAAAGTCTATAATTATGTAGTTTGTTAAAAAATACAATCTTACATATAAATAAAGTGGTATTAAATTAATATTTTTTATATTTTTATTAGGTGATATATTTTTAATTTTTTCAAATGTTTTTATTTCTTCTAAATAAAATTCTCTAAATTCATCTAAATACAAGCAAATTTTAAAAGAATTAGTATCAGTATAAATTTCTCTTTTATTAAAAACTTGTTTTATTAATGCAATTAAACCTTGTTTGCTAACTATTTTTACTATTTCTTTATTCATTTATATTTTACCTACCATAAATTTATAAAAGTATTTCCGTGTTCTTCTACTAAATCATATACTGATATACCATCGTATCCTTTATAATCACATATTTTATTTCTGTATTGGCTTACAACAAAAATATTTTCACCATGTTTTTCTTTTGCATCATTTAGTAATTTTATAAAATCATTTATATTTAAAATTTCTTTACCTACAACTCTAGGTTGTCCATCAACTATAATTATTTTTTCTTTCATACTATCTCCTTTATTGTTGTTTGTTTAATTACTTCGTAATCTAGTTTTAATTTTTAAAAATAATTCTTCACTTTGCTTATCTTGTTCTTGCATTTGTTTATCACGCCTAGCTTTGCGTAGCCCTCTTTCTTTTGTAGCACTTTCTGTGATTAATTTTATTTTTTGATTATGGCTTAGCATAAACCATTCATCAATACTAATCTCATAGTATTTTTGTACTAACTTAAAAGCTCCACGCTCTTTATAAAAACAAAGCTTTACTATTTTTAAATAATTTTTTAAAAAACTCATATTTCTATCCTAAAGTATTTTTGATTTTTATTAGTTTCTTTTATTTTCATTAAAATATCTGTTAATAAATTTTCTTTAGTGCTTTCAAATTTTCTTTTATAATATAAGGTATTAATAGGCATTCCAGCTAAAAAAGTAACTAATATTTTATCCTTAGATTTTTTTTCTAGTTTAATAAATAATTCAAAGGTTAAATATGTGATATATTCAGCCTTTATTTTTGTTTGTTTATAAACATTTTCTTTTATTTTATTTGTAGGAATTATGCTAATAGCGTGTAATTTACTATCTTTTATTAGTGGAATAATTACATCAGTATAACTTAGTTTTTTAATAGCTTTGCTTACTAATTTTTCTATCTCAACTTTATTCTTAATTTTAACTTTTAATAAATTGTTATCAATATTAAAAACTTGCGATAAACTATTCATCTTGCATCTCCTAAATTAAAATGTTTTGTTTGAATTTTTATATTTTTTCACTTTTAATACATATTATTAATTTTTTTAAAGATAGTTCGTTTTTATGAAAAAAAATTTTTATTTTTTTTAATTCAAAATTAATATACTTAAGTAAGGAGTATATTTTTTAAGGAAATTATTTGATTGATAAGTATTTTGATATAACAAATCGTAGGTATATAGGTTCAAAAGCAAAATTAATAAGCTGGATTTTTGAAAACATAAATTTAAAAAGTTTAGTAATAATTTAAATATTCCTTATTATGCTATAGATGATTTTGTAAAAAAGGTTGAGATTAGCGAAGAATTAATACAATTAAATGATGAAAGTTTATTAGTTTAAGCCACTAAAAGTCTAGTGGCTTTTTTTTAAAAATTATTTCTTAATGTTTCACAAGCTCCATTATGTTTTAAATTACAAGCTTTAGTAAAGTATCTTTTAGCAACTTTTTTATTTTTAGCCACACCAACGCCATCTAAGTAAAACCAACCTAAATTATTACAACTTGTGTTGTAGTTTTTATTACATGCGTATGTATAAAGTTCTCTAGCTCTTTTATTATTAACTTTTTTACCTAGCCCATTTGCAAACGACCAAGCTAGATTGTGATAACCACTTATATTACCTAAGTTAATAGCCTTTTGATAATAAGCATTTGCTTTTTTATATTGTTTCATTTCAAAACAAGTATCACCAGCATTATTACACCCAGTCCCATTTTTTTTACTGCAAGTATATTCAAACCAAGTCAAAGCATTTTTATAAGACTTTTGATTATATAAGATAACACCTGCCTTATTACATGCATCTATATTGTTTTTCTTTTCACAAGCATATCTATAGTTTTCAAATTCAGCGTTTTCATCATAATAATCTTGATTTGACATATCTATCATATTTTGCGTATGCCATCTGATTTTTTGTTCTAGCGTCATATTTTTACCCCCAGATTGCATTAGTTTGTTATTTACATAATTTGTCAAATCATCAGCACATAATAGACTACCAATACTTAAAATAAAAAATAATTTTTTCATAAATGCTCCTTGAATTTGTTTTATTATAGAGTATTTTTTATTTTTTGTAAAAAATCTCATTAACCATTTTGATTTTTTTATCCAAAATTATTATTTTTTTTACTTTTTTTTAAAAAAATCAATAAAAAATAAATTAAAAAAAAATAAATTTTTATTCATTAATTTATCACATTTATAGGCATTTTATAGTTTTAATAAAAAAATAACTTTTTTTTAAAATAAATTTTTCACTAAACGAACTTTCTCTTAAAAAATAAGCAAAATATTTTTTATAGGAGGCAAGAAATGTTTAAAAAGTATTTTTTTGGTGCTTTGTTAGTAGCTACAACTAGCTTAAATGCTAATAATTTGTATGATAAATACAAGCCAAGTAATGAGTTTTTACAATTTTTTAAAAATTGTAATCAAGTGCTAGATAATTATTATTATCTAAACTGCTATAACTATAAACTAAAAAGTAGTATAGCCCTTGCTTATAAATTAGATGAAAAATATTTAAAAACCCATATTAAAAAACGACCTAAGTTTGAAAGCGATTATAGAATACCTAAACGCTATAGAACTAACTGGAGTGATTATTTGCATAGTGGATATGATAGAGGACATATTCTATCAAATCAATCAATGAATGCAACAACTAACGCACAGCGTTCTACTTTTTTAATGAGTAATGTAGTGCCACAATTACCAGAAATTAATAGAAAACTTATGTTAAAACTTGAAAGATATGAACGCTTATTAGCTAATAATCTAAAAAGTATTGAGATATTAAGTCTTATATTTTTTGATGGTAAAAAATATATTAAAAATGGTATAGCTGTTCCAAATGAGTTTTTTAGAATGTTTAAAGGAAACAATTTTAAAAAATGTTTTGTTATACCTAATAAAGATATTGATACTAACACACCTTTAAAACACTTTGAAGTTAATTGTAACCTATATATTAAAAAATTTTTAGGAGTAAATTATGAAAAATAATAAAAATTTCATAACTATATTGTTGTTTCTTATGTTGGCATCAATAGAGGCTTTTGCACAAAACACAGTAGCTCAAGATGGTTTAAAAACTATTTGGGAAAATGTAATTGGTTTCTTACTTAACCCTATTGTAATTCAAATGGTTTTCTTAGCACTCATTTTTGGTGGTTTGATGGTTATGGTAAAAATGGGTGGGATGATAGGCTTTTTAGGATTAGCTGTATCAATAGGTATAGGTATTGCTTATTCTAAAGCTGATAGTTTAGCTATCGCATTTGCTAATTCATTAGGTTCTGGTGCCTTAATTTAAGGAAAAAAAATGGAAAATCCATATGTTAAAATTCATAAATTTATTGATATAAAACCTATGGTGGCAAACTGGGAATTCCCCAGTTTTGCTATTTTTATAGTTGGGGTTTTAATTGCTGGTATGTATGTTCCCGATCTTTTATATAAATTAGGATTAATGGTGTTTTCTTTTTATTTAGCTAGTTTTCACAATAGTGTAAAGCATAAATTTGTTCGTGGTTTTTTAGCCCATAAACTTTATGCTATGGGTATTAAAGGCGTAAAGCAAAACATTCCATTTCATCAAAGATATTTTATAGGAGCATAAAATGTTATTTTCAAAATATAAATCAAATTTAGATAAACATATTTATGAGAATAAAACTTTTAAAATTATTACTATTGTTTTATCAGCTGTAATAGTTTTTCAAACTTTTATAATCATAAATAAAGCTAGTAGTGAAAGAGTTGTATTTTTACCTCCAAAAGCAATAAGTAAAGAATTTTCAATTACTAATAATGAATTATCAAAAACTTATTTAGAAGAAGTAGCCTCTTTTATTACCTATAACATGTTTAACTCAACTACAGAGTTAGCACAAAATAACGCATTAAACATATTAATGTTAACTGAACCAACTGCTTATTATGGCACTAAAAAAATGTTAGAAAATCAATATGAATATTTAAAAAGAAATAATATTTCAAGGACATTTTTTATAAATAGTATTGATACTAAAAAGACAAGAATTGTAGTTAGTGGCATTTTAAAATCCTTCATAGGTTCAAAAGTAGCTAATAGCGAACTTACAAAATTAGAAATTGATTATAGCGTTGAAAATGGGAGATTTTATATAACCAATTTAAACGCAATTACAGAAAAACAACTTAAAGAAATAGAAGAAGAAAACAAAAAGGAACTTAAATGAAAAAGAATTTAGCTATTTTAAGTATGTTAATTAGCAATATAGCATTCGCACAAATTACCATAAATGACCCAAGTGATGGTATAAACATTAGTTTATCAAATTCAAGTGTAAATAGGATTGTTTTACCTTATCCTATTAAAGATGTAGCATATTCAAAAGAGAAAGGTTTAATCATAAATGTTAATAAAAATCAAGCATTTATAAAGTTTATACCTTATCAAAAAGAAGTAGTTGATAGCGATAATTCAAATTCTAATAATGCTAATGTAATAGAAAGCAAAGTGGTATATGATAAGGCAAAGAGTAGTGAAGTATTTTTTGTAACAAAAGAAAAAACTTTTTCATTTGTTTTTGTTCCAAAAAATATCAAAACTCAAACTATTATAATAAATGATACTAATAAAGAGACAAACGAAATTATAAGTGAAGAAACTGCAAACGACCACTCAACTAATATAGCAAATTTAGTAAAAAAGGTTTTTTCAGCTAAAGAAACACCACAGGGCTATAAATCAATTAATATTAATAAAATGGTTTATAAGGACAATATAAAGACTTATTATCATAAAAATAATCTACAAGGTGCTTTATATGATATCAGTGTTTATGAAATATTAAATAATACGGCTCAAAGCATAACTATTGAAGATAAGGATTTTTTTAATTATATAGGAGATAATCCAGTAGCCATAGCTATTTATTATGACAATGAATTTAATCAATTACTACCTTATGCAAAAGCTAAAGCAATAATAATAGCTAAAAAAGGTGGTAATAAATGAATAAGTTGATTGAAAAATTTAATAAATTATTTAACTCCTTTTTTAGCAATTCAAATACTGATCCAAATGAGTTGCAAAAGAAAAGGAAAAAAACTTTATTGTTAATATTAGGAGGTTTATTTGCCTTTATTGTATTAGCAATGAATTCAACTACTAAAACTAATCCTTTTTCAAATGATGCTGTAGAAAATAAAAGAAGTATATTTAAAGATAGCACTACATCTAATGTAACACATGAAAAATGGACTGCTGAGGCCATTGATAAATTAGAGCAAAGCCAAAAACTTAGTAAAGAACAAATTGAAAGAACAAAGGTATTAGAAAAAGAATTATTAGAACTAAAAGAAAGTTATAAAAATTTAAAAAATAACAATGATGAGGTAAGACAAGATAATACTAATCAACAAGTAATTCAAAGTGAAATGCAAATACAAAAGAATGGTTTTAATTTTACCCCTCCAAATACTGAAGAAATAGAAAAAGATAAAGAAGCTAAGCCATTGTTTGTTGATACCCCAAAACAACCTATTAAAAGAACCCAAACTAATTATATTATGTTAGATAATGTGCTAGAGAGTATAAAAATAAATGATGAAGAAGAAGATTTAAAAAATAGTGATAAAGAGGCTAAAAATGATAAAAAAGATAATTTTATCATTCCAGCCACTAGTGTATTAAAAGCTGTTTTACTTAGTGGGTTTGATGCACCTACATTAGCACAAGCTAAAACTAACCCAGCACCTATTTTGTTAAAGGTTACTGATTTAAGCATAGGTGCTAATCAATTTTCACAAGATTTAAGAGATTGTTTTATTTTGGCTGAAGGTTATGGAGACTTAAGTAGTGAAAGAGCTTATCTTAGAACAACTACACTTTCATGTGTAAATAATGATAGTAAAAATATAGTAGCTGATTTAAGTGGCTTTGTGAGTGGAGAGGATGGAAAAAATGGTCTTAGAGGTCGTGTAGTAACTAAACAAGGTGCATTAATTAGCAGAACTATTATAGCTGGTTTTTTAAGTGGTATAGGAGAGGCATTTTCAAATCGTGGTTTAGTATCTACTACTACTTCCGATGGTAATGTTATAAGTGGTTTTGATGGAAAGTTAAGTGATACTGAAATAGCAAATCAAGGCCTAGGAAAAGGTATATCAAATGCTGCTGAAAAACTTGCTGATTTTTATTTAAAAATGGCTGATCAAATAAGTCCAGTAATTGAAATATCAGCTAATCGTGAGGTGGATATTATCCTAACAAAAAATTTAGTTATAGATTTTAACGGGCTTGAAACCTTAAAAACAAATATAAATAATGAGGAGTAATAAAAATGAATAAATATTTATTAGCTATGTCTTTTGCTTATCTTTTTGTAGGTTGTGGCGTATATCACTCTGAGTTTAAATGCTCTGGTGGTAGTGATATTAGTTATTGTGCTAGTGTTAGTGATATTTATTATCAAAAAAATAATGATAAAAAATATAAGCAAACACAAGAAAAGGATTATACAAGAAAAGAATTTAAAAAATTAGAAAATGAAAACGAAAGACTAAAACTTATCATTCAAAGTAAAGAAAATCAAAGATTAAAAGGAGTTAAAAAATGAAAAAATATTTATTATTAGCAACCTTAGGTTTAGCTTTAAGCTTTAATGCTTGTGCTAACAATAATGTAAATAAAGCAAAACAACAAGAGATATTAAAAGCTAAACAAAAACAAGAGCAACAATTAAAAGATGAGGAAAAAAGGCTTTTAAAAACCGATACTAATTATGCAAAAAATCATATTACTAAATCTTTAAAGGAAAATTATGATAGACCTATGCAAAATCCGTTATTTCAAAATCCAAAATTTGCGATAGTAACAATTATGCCTTATATGTCAGCTGATGATACCTACCACGAATTTGAGAGGATATGGGTAAAAATCACTAATGGTAATTTTGTTTTAAGTCAGCACAAAATTAAAAAAAGTAAAAAATAAAGGAGTGTTTAATGGAATATATTTCTTTACCAGTGCATAATTATAAACAACTAAACCAAAGAATTTCTTTTAGTGATTTTTTAGCTTATAGTTTATATGATGAAGAAAACAATATTTATATAAATAACAATAATACTTATAGTATTATTTATGAATGCCACACTAGAATAAAGGCATCTACTTCCACTTCGGCTGAACTTGAAAAGATAATTTCTAAATTACCAGAAGGTCTTTTTATGCAAGTATCACTTTTAGGACTTAAAAATTTTAATAATGTAATAGAATATTGGAAACAATCACATAGTGTAAGAGTTGATTTAGAAGATGATTTAAATACAAAGGAATTATTAGATAATTCAGTAGAACAAATGAGACGCTTTTATTATCAAAAAACAAGGGAAAGTATTTGCAAGGCAATGCCTACTACTATTAAAAAAAGTATATTATTGTTTTCAATTACTTGTGATGATAAAGATAAATTATTAAAATATTCAGATGATTTAAAAAACGCTTTAGCAACAGCTTTTTTCTATCCTAAAATATTGCGACCAGATTTATTAAAAATATATTTATATGAACTTTTAAATAGCACACATTCTTTTAATAAGGAAGATATTATTTATGAAATACCTAAATATAATAAAGAACAATTATTAAATAAACAATTAATGCACCCAGAAACTAAAATTATAGTGCATGATAATTATTTACAAATAGATGAAAAATATGTAGCTACATTAACACCTATAGAATATCCTGATGAAGCTTGTATTTTTGATTTTGGAGAAAAGTTAGGTCAAACTATAGGTGCATCAGTAAATGAAAATCAATTTAATGATAGTTTTATAATAACTGCAAATATATTAAAATTACCTACAAAACAAACTAATAAGACTAATAAGAACCATACTATATTATTAAATCAAAAATGGGATGCTAATATTTTTAGGAAATTTAATGCTGTTAAAAATGAAAGTATTGATATATTAGATAGAATATCAAAAAATGAGGAATTATATGCATTTGATTTAAATATTATTACATATAGCGATAGTTTAGAAAAATTAACATACAACATTGATAATATTAAAAAAATGTGGAGAGCAAATAATTCAAAAATTACGCTAGGACAATGTAATTCTATTCATCAATTAGTATTTTTAAATTCTTTACCAGCTTGTATAAATGAAGAATATATGTTTAAAGTTGGAGCTAAATATTTTTCATTTTTTCCCAATCAATTAGCACAATTTATACCTTTGGAATGTGATTGGGATGGTAGCATTCCTAATATATTATTTACTACAAGACGAGGTAACCTTGTAGGACTTGACTTATTTGATAGTAACTCTAATTACAATGGGTTCGTTGTAGCAACCAGTGGAGCTGGTAAATCAGTATACTTGAATATGTTAGCATTTAATTCTTATCTTAGGGGCGATAGAGTTTTTATACTAGACTATGATAACTCATTTACTAAATTAACTGAAGTCTTAGGAGGTCAGTATATTAATTTATCACTAGATACCCCTATATCATTTAACCCTTTTACTATGGTTGAAAACAATTCACAATTAAAAGCTGAAAGGTCAATTCTATGTGATTTTATTTATATGTTAGGTTGTTCTTCAAATGAAAACGATGCAAAATCTGATAGCAAAGTTGTAAAAAGTTATATATCTGATGCTATTGAAAAAGCTTATAGCAATAAAGGTTCTAAGACTGAATTAACTGACATAAGAGATATATTGATAAAACACGATGATAATAGAGTGCAAGATTTTGTTATGGGTTTAAAAGAATTTTGCAAAGATGGGACATATGAAAGCTTTTTTAGTGGGGATTGTAATTTTAATATATCTAAAGAATTTATTTGTATTGAATTTAAAGGCGTAGAAGACCACCCTGATTTAAGAGACCCTTTGATTATGCTTGTAACTTATCATATTAGAAAGCTAACTTATAATTCTCCTAATAGAAGACAAAGAATACAAATATTCTTAGATGAAGCACATAGATTTATAGGTAAAAATCCACGCTTAGATGAATTTATAGACCAGCTATTTAGAAGAGCTAGAAAATTTGGAGCTAGTATTATGTTAGCTACACAAGGTATAGGTGATATTTTAGATAGTTCTGATGGTAAATCTTTATCAAAAATAGGTAGAAGTATTATAAATAACTCAAGCTGGAAGTTTTTTTTAAAACAAAATGAAAACTCTATAGCTTTATTGTTATCTACTGAAATATTTAATTTTACTGATTATGAAAAGAAAATATTGGGAGAAATTACTATGGTTGATGGTAATTACTCTGAACTATTAGCTATAAATCCACAAGATGTAAAAATACCATTAAGACTTGTAATGAATAAATACTTTTATTATCTTACAACTACAAAAATGGAGGATAAAAATAAGATTAATAATTATCAAAAACAAGGTTTTAGCATTAGCGAGGCCATAACAAGAGTAATAGAAGATGAAAAAAATGCCATTTAAGATAAAGAATAAAAGAAAATTTATTCTAATATCATTTGTATCATCTGTTATTACACTTGCTCTATTTTATGGACTAATTGCTTTAAATTCAGTGTTAGATTATCAAATTACTTTAGTTACATCTAAAAGTATTGATAATACTTTTATTATCACAAAAGAATTTAATTTAAAAGCAAACAAAGAAAGTCTATTAAATAAAATTATAGTATTTGATAAAGCTAATAGTCCTTACGGAACAAGTTTTAAAAGCAAACAATTAATTAAATATGTTAAGTGCCTTGAAAACGATATTTTAAAAGTAACTAGTGATAAAAAATACTACTGCAATGATGAGTTTTTAGGTGTAGCAAAAGACTATGATAGCGAGGGTAAAAAGCTTGATAACTTTGTTTTTAATGGTGCTATTCCTAAAAACAAAATCTTCGTATTCGGAACACACGAAAAAAGTTACGATAGTAGATACTTTGGTTTTATAGATATTAATGAAATAAAAAGGATACAAATATGAAAGTAAGAAAAAAGATTATAGTTTTAGCTGTATTATCAAGCTTAATATGCGTAAGTAATTTAGAGGCTAGTATGTCGTTTTCATTAATGCCTTTAAATAGCCATAATATGCCTTACGCAAGAGATGGTTCTGTAGGTTTAGGTGGTTTCTTAGCTAAATTTCAACGAGATAGTTTTAATGTTTTTAATATTAGTGCTCCAAGTGTTAAAGCTGGTTGCAATGGTATTGATATTGGGCTTGGTGGAATATCTTTTATATCATTTGATGAACTAAAAGAAAAATTAACTGCTATTATGCAAAACGCTGTAGGCTATGCTTTTAAATTAGCTTTATCAACTTTATGTAAAGAATGTGATAATATCTTATCTGCATTAGAAGAAATAAGCGATATGATTAACTCACTTAATTTTGATAGTTGTTCTATAGCTGAAAAAGGTGTAAATGCTATTGTAACTAAGGCTACTGGACATGCTGTAGCTGATGGAAAAATACAAGGTTTTAATCAAGCAAGAGATAGTAATAATAAAAGTAGTTTTGTAAATAATTATGTAACCAAATTCCGTGATAGTGTAAAAGGATTTAGTGAGTTTTTTAATGAAAACGGAAAAGGAGATACTACTACTAAAAATATTATCTTAGGTGCTGGAAGTGCTATAGAATATGCTGTTAAAAAAGGCGTAAAAGATGAAAGTAAAAGATTAGCAACTCAAAAATTAATATCAGTACTGTTAGGACAAGATATATGTGGTAGGGTAAGCATTAATAATAATGAGGAATTTCATGTAGATATTATGCCTACAACTCATTTTATTGAAAAAACTATAAATGGCTCTACAACTAAGCAAGGTTTAAAGCCAAATGAATTAGTTAAAGAAGTCTTTAATACACTATTTGCTGAAAACTTTGCAAATAATAATTCAATTAAAGTAAATGCCTCTTATTATAAAGCTACCGATGATAAAAGTTATAATAGAGTTGATTATACCGAAACATTTAGTGATTATAAAAAAATTATAGATGATGCTAGAAACTCTATTTATGGCGTTTTAGGTTCAATGAGTGGGGATAATGATTATAAATTAACTAGTGATGGAGTTAGTATAATAAATAACTTTGATAGTTCATTACCTAAGCTTTTAAATCATATAGTATTTGAATATGATGGAATGCAACCAACTGGAGCTAAGCCTTTAACAAATTGTAAAACTTCTAAAAAAGCTGAATGTTATTATTCTAATGTTGAGGTAGCTTTTATTATAAAAGAATTTGGTATTAATGTATTTAAAACAATGACTTTAAATAGTTTATCTAAATTAAAAGAATACACTGGTGAAATCTTAAGAAATGATGTTATTTCTAATACTCAGTTTAAAGAGAAAGTAGGAAATGTTTTTGTTCCACTAATAGAGCAAAGAATGGGCGAAATTATAAACTTAACTAATCAAGCTTTAGAAGAAATCAAAAAAGAAAAAGAGACTAAGTTAAAAGAATTAAAAGATGCACAAAAAAATCAAAGCTCAAGACCTATACCTAGTGGCAATAAAAGGAGTTAAACAATGAAAAAAAATAGCATAAATATAAAAGAAAGGAAATATTGTAAATGATTGCTAAATATTTAATATTGTTATGTGCTTTCAGTAATTTATTATTCGCTGAAAATACAATTTATGTTTATGGCTACGCTGAGACTATGGCTAACCTTTTAAGAAGTATAAGTTTATTATATACTTCTTCAGGCTATAGACAATACCTTTTAGGTTCAGCGTTTGTTATTGCTCTTTTAGTAGTTATGTTTAAAACTGCTAATAATCCAAAAGCAAATCCTATTGTAGCACTTGCAAAGTTAATGGTATTTTACATTATTACTTTAGTTGCTTTTTTCTATGCTGGAAATAGTAATGCATATACTTATGAAGTAAAAAATATTACAAAAGATAATATAGTAGTTCATAATGTTTCGGGTGTTCCATTCGGCTTAGGTAAAGTTTTGGAATTAACTACAACTTTTGAAAGAGGATTAACAGATGCTATGGAAACAGCTTTACAACCAGTAGATGAAAATGTTTATCGTTATTCTATGGCTGGGTTTTTATATCCTCTAAAAGCTAAAATAGTAACTGATAATTTAAATTTATTTACAGAACAAGAATTCATGTATAATATGACAAATTATTTAAATACTTGCTTATTTGATTATAATAGTTACTTATCTAGGGATGATTTAATATCAGATATTTTTAATGGTGGTAAGGAAGAAAACCTATCTAAAGTATTTGAGAGTATAAAAACTGCTGGTCTTTCACAAGGTTATTTGACTGAGTATAAAAGAGATAATATAAGATATTGGGCTACTTGTAAAATGCTGTATGATTATATTAATGGAGATTTTAATACTCTAACTAGTAAAGCTAAAGCTGATAAAAATATTAATACTAGTTTAAAATTAGCGTTTGCTGGGTCTTTTTCTAATATAAATGAAACTAAAACTCGTGCGTATTACGATGAATTTATAAATAAATGGAGCAATGGTATAACTAATGCAAATAATGTATATAAAAATAGCGTATTAATGAATGCATTAGATAAAACATATAATGCTAGAGCTAAATTATATGGCTTAAATGATGCTGGAATATTTAGCTTATCAACATCACAACTACAAGCTAAACAACAATTTTTAATTAATCATCAAATGTCACTAGACTATTTGCCAGAGTTAAAAGCCACAATTCATATAATAATCGTAGCTTTAAGTCCTTTACTTTTAGTTTTTGCTTTCTTATTTATGTCTAGGATTTATATAATGACATTTATAACTTTACATTTATGGATTGTATTGTGGTCTCCTATTATAACTATAATAAACTTTATTATAATTGATAAATTTGAGAAAGTATTACACATATTACATCAACAACATATATCACCATTTTCTTTAGATGGTTCAGCGATAATTAATGGTAAAATACTTGATTATATGAACTGGGACGGCACATTATTTTTTATAGTTCCATTACTAGCATTAGCAATAGCTACTGGTTCAGCATACGCATTTACAAGTATAGCTACATCTTTAGGACAACATTTTAATACCTCAGCTATGGCTGGAGCAAGAGCATTTACACAAATGGCTACTGCTTCATCACAAAGTATTAGAGATGGAGATAGAACTTATACTAAAGATGGCACTGGTTTATCTATGACTACTACTGATATAATTAAAGGTCAAAAGGTTGATTATACTTATAAGTATGGCAATAGTGATACTATGCAAGAAGTATTAGTTCAAGGTTCAAATTTTTCATTTAAAACTAATTCTGATGGTATGATGACAAATGGTAAATTTGATAATATAGCGTTGAATAAAAATATACAAAACGCTATTAATAGTGGAACACAAAAACAAAGTGGTTATTCTGCCGAAGTTGGAAAATCTGGTAGTGTAACACAACAAGGTTCTAGTGGGGAGAGTGTTGGTTATCAAAATAATGATATTCACAATGAAACAAACAATAAAGAAAAATCTCTTACTGATTCTAATAATAAATCTATTGATAATTCTAACACAAAAAGCAATTCAGTTACTAATAGTCATCAAAATCAACAAAAAACTGATAATACTCAAGGAATAAAACTTTCTGCTGGTGGAACAATTATGGGTAACGGCGGAACATATAACATACAAGCAATGAATACTTCATCTATGTCTGATACTATTGATATTTCAGAACAAACGAATGATTCAAGAACTGTCAAACATGGAGCAAATGTTACTAAATCAGATACAGAAAAACAAAGTGAACAAGATACAAAAGCTACTAATAAAACCGATGCAAAAATAGCTAATATAAGCACAAGTTATACTGATAATATCTCATATGGAGATAAGTTAAGTAGTAGTGATATAAATACTTATTCTAAAACACAATCTCAATCAGATAGCATATCTCAAAATACAGTTGCTTATGCAATGAACGAACAATTAATGCGTGATGGTGGTGCTAATATGAGCGTAGAGCAAAGAATTCAATATCTATCAGAAACAATGGCTAATATTGGTAATCAAAGTGCTATGAGTGATAATCAAGCTGAGCTAAGCAATGCCTTTGATAATAAGATTGATGAGGTTAAAGATAAAACAACAATGGTTAATACTCGTACGGTTCAAAAAGAAGTTGATAAAGCTAAGAAAAAAGTAGAAGAATACAAACAAGATATTAGCAATACTAACATTAAAAATATTGAGCTTAAAAATATTGATAAAAATATTGCTAAAATACCTTTAGTCCAAAATGAACACAGACAAGAAAAGCCTATAGAAGAAACTAAAGAAACTAAAAAAGAGCAAGAATATATAGAAAGAAGAGTTGTTGATGAATTTGGGCAAGAACACATTTTTTATCATCAAAAAGAAAAGAAGTAGTCTATATTCAGACTACTTTAATTATTTATTTAAAGTAAATTTAAGCGAAATTTTATATTATTAAATAAAAAATTGATTTTTTAAATATTTAAATTCAAACCATGTTGTGGTAAAATTGGGTTTTCAATTTAAAGGAAACATAAATGTATAAAACTATAAATATAATTAAAGATATTTTTTTTACAATATCTCACTTTTTACTTTTTCAATTCGTTTATATTGTTTGTCTTCCGTTTGTTGTTATGTTTCTTTCTGTTTTTCTAATTTATTTTATATCTATATTTTTTAATTTTTATAATAGTAAAGATTTAATTGATTTTTTATTTATGAGTGGATTTCTTTTTAATTTTATTAAAGTGAATTTAATATTATTTTTTATTGTAAGTATTTTTATAGTTGTTTTTAAAAGAGTAAGGACTTTTGTAAAAAATTGCAGTCAAATTTTTAATAGTTATATATTATATTATGATGAAGATAATGAAATTCGCATTAATAAATCATTATTTTATTTACTGCTATTTAGATAGAAAAGCTACAAAAAATAATGTTTCAGACCATGTAATGATATAATTAGGTTTGAAATAGCTTTAATTTCAATTAAATTTCAAACCATATTGTGGTAGAATTAGGTTTGCAAAGCAAAGAAATTTGCTTATATGCTAGATGTTTAAGAGTTTTTAAAAAGTAGTGATTTTTCCACTTTGAAAATTCTTACAAAATTTGGCACTTTAGTGGAAAAATTAAACTAATGTTTAGTTTATATAACTAAAATACAAAAGCAAACTTAATTCTACTACAATGAGCGTTTGAAATCATAAGTAGGTAAAAATACCGAAAAGTTAGAAAAATATCGGACAACTGGCTTAGCTACTCCGATAAATTTTTTTGTATCAAATAAACGGTAGATAAAAAACTCAAAAATAAATTAAAAAAACTTTAAAAATTGATGATATTAAAAATATTTTTTTTATTGACTTGTTTATTAAAAAATAATACCATCGTATTAACAGTTCCTTAAGAGCCTCTCGTAGAAGCGCAACCCTTAAGGACATTTGAAAGATAGTTTATGAAAAAACATTACGATAAATCTCACAAAACTTGGCAACAACAAATAGAATTACTAAAATCTAAAAATTTGGTTATATTAGATGAAAACTATGCGTTAGAAAAATTACGTAATTTAAATTATTATAGATTAAGTGCATACTTTTTACCTTTTTATAATGAAAATAAGGAATTTGTTAAAAATACTAATTTTACCAATATTATTGATTTGTATAATTTTGATATTGAATTAAAGTATTTAGTCTATAATGCTTTACAAACTATTGAGTTATATTTTAGAACACAAATTGCTTATTATCATTCTTTGAAGTTTGGTGCTACTGGGTATTTAGATGAGTTAAATTTCACACAAAATCCCAAAAAACCAAAAACTCACAAAAGTCTTATAAATACAATGTTTAAAGAGATTAATCGTTCTAATGAAAGTTTTATAAAACATTTTAAAGATAATTATTATGAAATACCTTTATGGGCTGTAGTTGAGGTAATGTCATTTAGAACTTTATCCAATTTTTACGCACTTTTAAAAACCAATGAACAAAAGCAAATATGTGATATTTTTAGTATAGATAAGTCTGTTTTGGTAAATTGGTTGCATGTAGCAACCCTTGTTAGAAATATCTGTGCTCATCACTCAAGATTGTGGAACAAAACTCTAGCTGTAATTTTAAAGATACCTAATAAAAATATATTTTTTAAAGATATAAAGTTAAATAATCAAAAAATTTTTTCATTCCTAAGCGTTATGGTCTATTTATTAAATAAAATAGATAGTAAAAATAATTTCAAAAATGAATTAAAAATATTGCTAAAAAAATATCCAAAAGTTGATTTGTTTTCTATGGGTTTTTACGAAGAATGGCAATATACAAATCTTTGGAAATAATAATAAAGTTATAGGGACTAAAAGCACCCTATAAATTAAACAATATTATTATTTAATATTGAATGAAATTAATGACTAGCATATTTAGATAAACTAAAAACAACAATAAATGATATTGTTACTAAAATACAATACATAATAAATATATTATTTTTCTTTTTAGACATTTCATTAAGCTTTTTAAAATTTTTAGTGTCTTCAATCTTTTTAAATTTTACTTTACTAAAAAACCTATTACAAATTGCTTGATTTTCTAGCCCTAGCTTTTCATTAAAATATTTATGGTACTTTCCTAAATAAACTATCTCATAAATACTTTGCAACTTAACAACAACAGCTGAAACAATAACACAAAAATTAATGTGTGCATAATTTTTTACTATTTCATCTATTAAATCATCAACAATTCTGTCAAAATTTGTTTCAATAAAATTATTTTTACTTTGGAGTGTTGTGTTTTTCATAATTTCTCCTTTCATTCCACAAAGGATCGTATAATAATTCCATTAGAGAATAAAATTGTATTCCCTTTTGGAATTAATTAATTTTATTTCGCATATTTTTTCTCTGGGTATAAACTCAGAAAAGATTAAGTCTATGCGATGACCTTGAAAAAATCGATCTTTTATCCTTAATAAAAACTGCATTCTAATATAAATAATATTTATTTTTACTTAATTTTTATAATATTTAAGCTATATATAAATTAAATTATTATATAAAATACAAATTTAATTTAATAACTATAATTTATAATGAGTATTATTTATAAAAAGCCTAATAAATATATAATTTTTATGATTTATTAGAAAAGGATTATAAAATGACTGCCTTGCAATATGCAAAAAATGTTTTAAACTTTTGTAATTATCGTGGAATTTATATTAGTAATTTACAGTTACAAAAAATTTTATATTTTTTACAAATGCAAAGTTATAAAGATACAAATAGAAGTTTATTTAGTGATGATTTTTTAGCATATCCTTATGGTCCTATTATATATGATGTATATATACAATATTCTATTTATGGTGCAAGAAATATTTTTGAAAACTTTGAAAGTTATGACAATAGTTTGAGTAAAAAACAAGAATTATTGGTTTATAAATGTGCTACAATGCCATCATATCAATTAGTTAATATTAGTCATAAAAGTGGCGGTGCTTGGGATAAAACTTATAGGAATAGAAATGGTATAGGATCCGTTATAAGAAAAGAATTAATTAAAGAAGAGGCACCATATACAATAAGGTAGTTTTATGTTTATAGATATTAATGATTTAAAGAACATATTTAATTTAATTTGTAAAGAAGATTTAGATAAAGATACTCATATATTAATTGATAATAATGAACTTGATAAAAATAAAGAAAATAAAATAGAAATTGAAAATTATATAAATCAATTTGAAGACTTATATTCAAATAATAAACGACATAAATACGCCGAAATAAGAAAAATGTTAGAAACTATAATACCTAACGATAAAGATAAATATGAACTGTATTTCAATAAGATAACTTATATTATTAATGAATGTATAAAACACTTAGAAAAAACAAATAACACGTTGTCTTTAATAAAAAATTTGGAAAAACTAAATGATTATATTTGTGTTTTACAAGATGAAAAAATATATAAGATTGACATTGAAATATTAAGAAAACAATATAATGATTATATAGATAAATACAAAAAACAACAAGAAAATATAAAAAGGACAAAAAATGAACTTTTTAAATTAAAACAAGAAGTAATAAAATCTAAAGATAGTTATATAGTAATATTAGGAATATTTGCATCTATTTTATTAGCTTTTATTGGTGATTTTGTGTTTGTTTCATCTATTTTTCAAAATATAGATAAAACTGGTATTTTTAAATTAGGTTTTGTATTTTCATTAGCATTTTTATTTTGTGGTAATTTAATAATTGTTTTATTAAGTTATATTAATAGTATAAGAGGTATAAAAACAAATAATAAATTAAATGAAATGGCAACTTGTTTTAATGTTTTGCTTTTTTCTTTTACTTTAACTTTTGCATTACTGCATTTCTTTACTAAATGCTAACATATTGGAATATTAAAATTAATTTAGTGTTAATTCATTCATTTGTCTTAACTTAATTTCATTTGTCATTTCATCTATTTGCTCTTGCACCATTGCGTTTTCTAATTCAATTTGCTCTTTATAAACTTCATTTTCAAGTTTTTGTCTTTTTGCTTTTTCTTTTAAAGCCAGAACAAATGCTTTTTGTATTTCTAAGTTATTATTAATATCTTTATTTTGATAATATTTTAATTTTTCTTCTAAGTTATAAGTTTCTAAAAGTAATTTTTGATAATCTTTTTTATTGCTAGTATTACAATAAAACATATATAAGCAAATTACTATCAGAATACCATTTGATATACTAATAAATAGTATAAATTTATTTTTTATACTCACTAAAATCTCCTTTGTTTTTATCTATATTAGTTGAATTTAAAAATAAAGTTCGTTTATATAATTTTTTTATGCTATTATTTAAAATAGCACATTTGTTCTTTTTTTATTATTGTTTTTTTAATTATTAAAAGGGTTTTCTATGAAGAAAAACTTAAGAAACTCTTTTTGTAATGATAGTTATACAGCCTTGCATTATTTATTTGATAAAGAATACTCGTATGATTTTACTTTTGAAGAAATCGCTATTAAGCTAAATATGACAACTAGTGAATGTAAAGGTGTTTATTATAGAGCTATTAAAAAGATTTTAAGAAAAATAAAATAGGTTTTAAATAATTAACGGACAAAATACGGACAAGGCTAATGTTAAACTATTAAAAAATAATATATTTTTTCATTATTATGAAATGACAAAATGCTGCCTTCCATATATTAAAAAAGAGCAAGGAAGTATCTTAAATATCTCAAGTAAAACAGGTATCACAGGTCAAGGAAGAACCACAGCATACGCAAGTGCAAAAGGCGCTCAAATAGCTATGACAAGAGAGTGGGCTTGCGCTTTTGCACCTGATAATGTTAGAGTAAATTGTATTTGCCCTGCTGAAGTTTGGACTCCGCTTTATGAAAAATGGATTAAAAATTTCCCTGACCCTGAAAAACAATATCAAGAAATTGCAAAATTTATTCCACTAGGTCATCGCTTTACAACTTGCGAAGAGATAGCTGATACTGCAGTATTTACAATAAGCCCAAGAGCATCTCACACAACAGGGCAGATTTTAACTCCAGATGGTGGTTATATGCATCTTGATCGTGCATTAAACTGGGAAAATTAAGGAGAAAAAATGAATAAAAATGTAAAAATTGCAATTATTTTAGTAACTTCATTATTTTTCTTATGGGGTGTTAGCTATGGACTTGTTGATGTTATGAATAAAAATTTTCAAAATCATCTAGGCATTACTCAACAAAATAGTGGCTACTTGCAAATGGCTTATTTTGGGGCGTATTTTGTGATGGCACTTCCTGCTGGCTGGATTGCTTCAAGATTTTCTTATAAGGTTGGGATTATTACAGGACTAGCACTTTATGCGATTGGTTGCTTACTAATAATTCCTGCAACTAATATGGCTAGTTTTTCTATGTTTTTATTTGCATTTTTCATTCTTGCGTGTGGGCTTGGAGCACTTGAGACTAATGCAAATCCTTATATGACAAAGCTAGGAGATGAGAAAAACGCTTCATTTAGAATTAATGCAGCTCAAAGCTTTAATGGTTTTGGACAATTTGTTGGACCTATTATTGGTGGAAGTTTATTCTTATCAATCACTCATAGTGGCGAAAATGCAACTGATACAGAAAAAGAACAAGCATTACTTGAAAATATGTTTAATGTGCAAATGGTTTATGTAGGAATTGCTTTAGTAGTGTTTTTAATCTTACTTGCATTTGTGTTTAATAAAATTCCAGAAGGTAGCGAAGTAAGTGAAGAAGTAGAGTATAAAGACAACTCAAAATCAATCGATGTATTTAAACATAGACATTTTAACTTAGGCGTATTAGCTCAATTTTTATATGTTGCAGCTCAAGTTGGAGCAGGAGCGTTTTTTATAAATTACGCAGTAGAACATACAGCAAGTTTAGGAGAAAAAGCTTTAAGCGATGAAAAATCAGCATATTTTTTCTCAGCTGCACTTGTTGCGTTTATGATAGGAAGAATTGTTACAACTCCACTTATGAAAAAATTTAAAGGTGAGAGTATTTTGGGACTTTATTCATTAATAAATGTTGCATTGTGCTTTTATTTATATATTGCTGATGGAATGATTAGTGTTTATGCTTTAATTTTGGTATTTTTCTTTATGAGTATTAGTTTTCCTACTATTTTTGCCGTTGCTACAAAGGATTTGCCATTAAATCAAGTAAAACTTGGTGGCTCAATCTTAGTAATGAGTATTTGCGGTGGTGCAATAATGCCTACAATTATGGGTTCAATAAATGATAGCTATGGCACAGGTGCGGGATTTTTAGCTTTAGCTCCTTGCTTTTTATATGTAGCATTATATAGCTTTTTATGGACTAAAAAGTCATGAAAATAATTGATACGCATTTTCATATATGGGATAAAAATGATATTAGTTGGGTGCAAAACGCCCCAACTAGATTGCAAAGAGATTTTTCTTTTGATGAATATTTAGATGAGTTTAGCAAAAGTGATTTTTTAGGTGGAGTTTATGTAGAAATAAATGCAAATAATCCTAGCCAAGAGAGTGCAAAAATGCTTAGCTTTAAACATAAAAAATTACTTGCTTTATGCCTTGCTACGATAGGTGGTGCTAGTTTTAGAGAAGTTTTACATACAAAGCCAAGTGGATATTGCTTAGGCAGTGAGTTTAAAAAGACTATTAATCTAGTAAATGCAAATGATTTATTATTTGAAGTTTGTATAAACGAAGATGAGCTAAGTAATTTTAGCAAAATTGCAAAGGAATTTAAATCAGGAATTATCTTTAATCATTTTGCAAATATTAAGGATTTTAGCGGCGAAGATAGTTTAAGGCAAATTGCTAAAAAAGAAAATGTTTATATGAAATTATCTTGTCAAGATGATTTTATTTTAGGTAAAGATTATTCAAAATTACTTGATATGGCATTTAATATTTTTGGAGAAAGTAGAATTTGTTTTGGCTCAAACTATCCTGTAAGTGAGTTAAAACCAAATGAATGGATTAGAATAATTGAAAATCATTTTAAAAGTGATGATTTAAAAGAAAAGATTTTTTATTTAAATGCAAAAGAAATTTATAAAATAAAGGAGATTTAAAATGCAAAGATTTGGGCAAATTATAAAAGTTATTCCAGAAAAATTAGCTGAATACGAAAGACTTCACGCAAACCCTATGGAAGGTGTAAATGAGATGATAAAGGCTTGCAATATTCGTAATTATTCTATTTATAATTTTGGTGAGTATTTATTCGCTTATTTTGAATATACAGGAACTGATTTTGATGCTGATATGGCAAAAATGGCAGCCGATGAGAATACTCGTAAGTGGTGGGCTTGCACAGACCCTTGCCAAATATCGCTTGGCTATGCAGGTCAAAAATGGCTTAATATGAAAGAAGTTTATCATTTAGATTAATTTTATTAAATTTATTAGAAGGAATTTCAATTATGAAATTCCTAGAATTTAAAATAAGTAATTTGGCTTAGATTTTATCTATTAAATATATTTTAAAGATAATCTTAATTACTATTCAATCACTATGATTTCAATTTCTTGTTTTGTAGATATATGCCATTTGTTATCTTTTTAACTAATTTACATTGTGTATAATCTATTTTTTAGTTTTTAAATTTTATCGTTGCACTAATAAAAGCTTTGTTTTCATTTTTAAATTTTAATTTGTTAGTGGTTATTATATTTTGCTTAATAGTTTTTTAAAATTTAAATATAAGGTCATTTGTAATGAATAAATTTATGTTAAAATGATTTAACATTTTATTAATCATCTTGCTATATTATCCACGAAAAAATATAAGGGATTAAATTGATTGCCTTGCACCAACCTACTTTAAGAGTGGTTAAAATTTTAGAAACTTTAAAAAATAAAAGCGATGGTTTAAATATTACACAACTTTCTAAAGATTGTAGTATTAGTGTAGGGACACTTCATCCTATATTAAAAACTTTATGTGAATTAAACTATTTAAATTATGATAGTAAAAATTATAAATTAGCATTTAATCTTAATCCGAAAATTGAGCAAGAAAAAACCATTAAAATCATTATTTTTTATATGGATAAATTAGCTAGTAAAATTAAATTTGGTGTTCAATTAGGGATGCTAAATGGAAAAAAAGTTATATATTTACATAAGAGTGAAGGCAATGGAAAAATAATTATAAAAACAAAGGCTGGAGATTTAGCTAATGCAAATTCAACGGCATTAGGAAAAGCACTTTTATTAGAGTGTAGTAAAAACGACTTGAAAAAGATATTTGGTAACGATAAATTAGAAAAAAATACTCATAATACTATAGATAATATAGATGATTTGTATAAAAATATTGATGATAGTAAAAAATTAGGTTATACATTTGAAAACGGCGAATATGATGTAGATTTTGCTTGTTTTGCTGTGCCTATTTATAAGCAAGGAAAAATTTTTGCTGCTATTAGTATAACTATTTTAAATTTATATTTAAATGATGAATTAAAATCAAATATTGTAAAAAATTTATTAGAATACAAAAAAATAATAGAAAATGAAATTTAAAAAGGAGAAAAAATGCAAAAAATAGTTTTAGCTTATAGTGGTGGTCTTGATACTTCAGCTATTATACCTTGGCTTAAAGAAAATTATAAAGATGTAGAAGTTTATGCTTTAGTAGCTGATGTAGGGCAAGAAAGAAGCGAATTAGAAGGTGTTAAAGAAAAAGCACTTTACTCAGGTGCAACTGATTGTGTGATAGTTGATTTAAAAGAGGAATTTGTAAAAAATTATATATATCCAACTATTTTAAGTGGCGCTATTTATGAAGGAACTTATTTATTAGGAACTTCTATGGCTAGACCTGTTATTGCAAAAGCGTTAGTTGATTATGCAAAAAGTATTAATGCTACAGCAATAGCACATGGTGCCACTGGCAAGGGAAATGACCAAGTAAGATTTGAATATACTATAAACGCTTTAGCACCAGATATAAAAACTATAGCTCCTTGGAGAGAATGGAATATGAGATCAAGAGGAGATTTGTTAGATTATTTAGCATCAAAAAAAATTAAAACTACAGCTACTAAAGAAAAAATTTATAGTAAAGATGCAAATGCTTGGCATATATCTACTGAGGGTGGCGTTCTAGAAGATCCAGCAAATTTTCATAATGATGATTGTTTTTGTTTTAGTGTAAATCCTAAAAAAGCACCAAATGAAAGTGAATTAGTTGAGATTGAATTTAAAGAAGGTTTTATAGTTAGTGTAAATAATAAATCACTTAGCCCTTATGAAAGTTTGCAAATTCTTAATGATTTAGGTGCAAAACACGGTGTTGGTAGAATTGACATAGTAGAAAATCGTTTGATAGGTATGAAGTCAAGAGGTTGTTATGAAACTCCAGGTGGGACTATTATAAATACAGCACTAAGGGCGTTAGAGCAATTAATATTAGATAGGGATAGTATGAAATTAAGGACTCAATTAGGACTTGAAATGAGTTATTTAGTTTATGATGGCAAGTGGTTTTGTCCTACTAGAGAAGCTATTAGTGCAGCTATTGATATATTTGCAAAAAAATTAACAGGAAAGGTTGTTTTAGAGCTTTATAAAGGAAGTGTTCAAGCATTAAGTAAGGTTTCTTCAAATTCGCTATATAACCAAGATTTTGCAACATTTGATAAAGATGATGTATATAATCAAAAAGATGCAGCTGGATTCATTAAAATATTTAGTTTAAGTGCAAAAATTAGAGCATTAAATGGTAAAAAGAACTAAAATCTTAAAGTATTTTGTTTATTCGTTAAACAAAATACTTCCTAGTCTTATCATATTTGAACCAGATTTTATTGCTATTTCGTAATCGCTACTCATCCCCATAGAGCATATTTTGGCGTCATATTTTTCTAAATTTTGATATATTTTATAACATAATTCAAAACTTTTTATAATTTGATGCAAATTATCACTCATTGCTCCTATACACATAACACCAACTAAATTTATATTTTTACAATTTTCTTTTATTTTTAAGTACTCATCAATAGCATTTTCAGGTGTAATTCCTGATTTGCTATCTTCGTTAGCAACATTTATCTCTAATAATGTTTGAAGTTTATAATCAAGCCTTGTATCAACATATTTAGCCATATCGTAACTAACACAACTTTGCCACATAATAGGCTGTGATTTTATTAATAAATTTACTTTATTTTTTTGTAAATTTCCTATAAAATGCCAATTAATTTTATTTGATAATTCTAATTTTTTTCTTGTTAAATCTTGAACTTTATTTTCACCAAATTCTATTTGACCTAAATTATGTAATGCAATTATTTTATCATCAGTTGTATATTTGCTAACTGCTATTATTCTAGTATTTGGATATTTTTCTTTGATTTCTAAATATTTCATATTTTTCCTTAAAGTGAGAAATTTTTACCTAAATATTTGCTTTTTACTATTTCATTATTTGCAATTTCTTTAGCACTTCCACTAGCTAAAATACTACCGCTATCTAAAACATAAGCTTTATCACAAATTCTAAGGGTCTCACGGACATTATGGTCAGTAATTAATACGCCTATATTTAAATCTTTTAAATCCTTAATAATGCTTTGAACATCATTAATACTTTTTGGATCAACCCCAGCAAAAGGCTCATCAAGTAATAAAAACTTAGGCTCTAAAACTAAAGCTCTAGCTATTTCTAATCTACGACGCTCCCCACCGCTAAGACTTTTTGCAAGGCGGTCTTTTCTATCATAAATCTTTAAAAGATTTAATTTTTCTTCTATTAATTCATCTATATTTTTAAGCCCTTTAAGCTCTGCTGCAATTTGCATATTTTCCCAAACACTTAAATCTTTTAAAACACTTGAATCTTGTGGTAAATAACCAATGCCTAGAATTGCGCGTTTATGAAGTGGCTCGTTAGTAATATTTAAATCATCTAAAAAAATATCCCCAGCACTAGGGCTAACAAGTCCGCAAATCATATAAAATGTAGTAGTTTTTCCTGCACCATTACTTCCAAATAATCCTACTATTTGAGAATTATCCATACTAATATCTACATTTTTTATAATTTCTATATTTTTTATACTTTTTTTTAGACCACACGCTTTTAAATTAACTAAACTCATAAAGCCTACCTTCATTATTAGTGCTAATTTTTACAATCTTGTATTCAAGTGCAAATTGCTCTAATATTTTTATAAAATCATCATCAGCCCATTCAATTAAATGAAGACCATCATTAAACAAATTCTCAAACAAACCATTTTCTATAAAAACTTTTGTTCCTTTTTGATAAATATCATAATGATAAATCGTATTAGTATCGTTTTTATAAGTATTTAATACACTAAAAGTTGGAGAAATTGCTTTTTGATTTAACTTTTTATTTGCTATTTTATTTACTAAAGTAGTCTTTCCACTAGCTAAATCGCCTTGTAATAAATAAATCCCATTATCACCAAACTCATTTACCACTAAATCTAAATTATCTAAATTAGCCTTGATTATCATCTAGTTTTTCCACATATTCATTTGATTTTGCTTTAGCTACATTTTTGGTTGTAGGTAAAGCTAATACCTTAAATCTGATTTGCTCGTTTAAAAGATTTAGACTTATAATATCGCCAACTTTTACTTCTTTACTAGGTTTAACAACATTTCCATTTATACAAATTACGCCGTTTTTACACATATCAAGTGAAATTGAACGGCGTTTTGTGATATTTACTGCATTTAAAAATTTATCTACTCTCATAAAGAGCATTTTAGCTAGTTAGGAATAATTATTGCTTACAATTTAATCGTTTTTAAGAACTCAAATCTTTTTTTATACATTGAGCGTTTTTTTGATGGTATTTCTTCTAAATCTTTTTGCAAATATTCTAATACATAAAATGATTTTTCTTCTTTAATAATTTTTGTATTTTCTTGCCATATTTCGTCATAATTTGGTATTACAAATACTCTTCCATCTCTTTTTCTATTGCGTTTAAATCTTGATACTAAAAATCTATCCTTTACTCCGCAAACTTTATTTATACCTAAAAACTCAGCAAAAATAAAAGCAAAAAATATAATAAAATTAAGTGGTCTTAAACCAAAATAAACTTTAGTAAATTCTTTTATCTCATCTTTAGTATTTAAATTACCCTGTAAGGCCGTGATTAATAAAGCATCATTTAATAAAACAAAACTTAAAGAATATAAAAGCTCATTTTTATAATGCAAATGAATTGTAAAAAGTCCTTCGCTAATTACTTTAGGATTTGAGCTAAGCGTAATTTTTAAATCAAATTCATTAAAAATAATCTCATCATTACTTAAAATATCCAAAAATCTATTTGTAATAATTTCTAAATCCCTTTTAAAACATTCATTTGAATATTCAAAAGTAAAATTAGTAGCCCCGTATTTTTTGCATAACATATCATTGTGATATTTTAAATTCTCGCTAAATTTCTTAGATAATTTCGGATAATCTAGTAGAATTTGATTTAGGAATTTGTGATTTTTAAAATAAATTATCTTTCTTAAAAAAAATCTAATATTTAATAATTTTTCACATTTCATTTTTTCGCTTTTATTTTTAAATATGTGAAAATTACAATCAATAAAACAAGTAAAATAATTGGCATATAAGATGAATATTCATCAAAAGTTTTAGCCAAACTATCTCCTAAATAAAACGCAGCATAAAACACCACAACAGCCCAAACAAAACAAGAAATTAGATTATAAATACTAAATCTAAAAAAGCTTAATTTTGAAATCTCGGCTGCTATTGGACCTAAGGTTTTAAGCCCATAAACAAACTTACAAACTAAAGTAAAAATAAAGCCATTTTTTCTAAATAAAACTACTAAAAGAGCTAGTTTTCTTTTATGCTTTACAAGATGTTTTTGAAAGTCTTTTTTACTAGCTCTAGTAAAATAAAATAAAGCCGACGAGCCTAAAAAATTACCCACAAAAGCTACTAAAATACTAATATAAGGATTTACATTATAAGCACTTGCAAACACTCCTAAGGCAAGCAGTGCTAACATACCGCCGCCTAAAGAGTATAAAAATACTAAAATATATCCGTATTCTACAAATTTTTCTATAAATTCTTGCATTATTTAGCTATCTCCACAGCTCTAGTTTCACGGATAACATTTACTTTAATTTCTCCTGGAAATTGCATTTTATCTTCAATCTCTTTAGCGATCTCTTTAGCAAGTAAAACGCTTTCATTATCATTGATTAATTTTGCATTAACAATTACTCTAATCTCACGACCAGCATTGATCGCATAAGCTTTTTTAACTTGTTCGTATTTTTTAGCTATATCTTCAAGTTCGCTAACACGCTTTAAAAACGCTTCTAAAACTTCTCTTCTAGCACCAGGTCTAGCTGCACTTAAAACATCAGCCGTGCAAACTGCAGCAGCTTCAATACTTAAAGCATCTTCATGTCCATGATGAGCAAAAATAGCGTTTAATACCACAGGATGTTCTTTGTGTCTTTCGCAAACCATAGCACCTAAATCAACATGGTTTCCTTCATATTCGTGAGTTAAAGCCTTACCAATATCATGTAAAATTCCAGCACGCCTTGCAAGTCTTGTATTACCACCACACTCAGCTGCGATAATTCCTGCTAAATGTGCAACTTCTAGGCTATGTGCTAGTGCATTTTGTCCGTAACTTGCACGATATTTTAAACGGCCAATTAATTTTACTAATTCAGGAGCCATTTTTGTAAGTCCTAAATCCATTATGATATTTTGACCTTCATTAAACATTTCTTCTTCAAATTCTTTTGAAACTCTTTCATGTAATTCTTCAATTCTAGCTGGTTGAATTCTTCCATCTTCTACTAATAAATCAATTACTTTTTTAGCAACAGCACGGCGTAAAACATTAAATGAGCTAATAATAATTGCATTTGGAGTATCATCAATAATTACATCAACACCTAAAACCATTTCAAGTGTTTTTATATTTCTTCCTTCTTTACCGATAATTCTACCTTTTAAATCATCATTTTTTAAATTTATAATGCTTATTAGTCTTTCACTTGCATATTCTCCAGCATATCTTGTAGTTGCTTGTGCTAGGATATATCCAGCTTTAATTTTTGCTTGAGTTTTTGCTTCTTCTTCGCATTTTCTTACAATATGAGAAATTTCATCTCTTGCCTTATCTTTTGCTTGATTAATTACTAATTCTCTTGCTTCTTCGCTTGTAAGACCACTTATATTTTCTATTTTTTTTAACAACTCCTGCATTTTATTTTCGCAAGATTGTTTTAGTATATTTGCTTCGTTCATTAATTCTTTGGCATTTTGTTCGCTTATATTTAGCTTTTCTTTTATTTCATCTAAATTTTTGTAACTTAACTCTAAGCTATTTTCTTTTTTTTCAAGTTCTAATATTTTCTTATCATATTCTTTTTGGAGCTGCATATTTTTTTCATCATAAGATTTTTTGTAATTAAGCTCTATTTTGACTTCACTAGCTTTAGCGTTTTCTAATATTTTGTCAGCATTTTGTAATATTTTTTCAGCCTCATATTCTATAGCTTTTGCCTTTGCCTTTGCTTGTTCTTCATGTACTTTAAAGTGTGCATCGTTTATTTTTTTTGTTATAAAATAACCTAATACTCCACCTAAGATGAAAACAGCAAGTAATAAAATTATTTCTAAAATCATTTTAACTCTTTTCTTTTGTAAATTCTTTTTGGTGTGATATAAAAATCACATTTTAAATCTAAACTAGAACAAATTTTGTCTTTAGTTATAGATTCTATATTTTGAATAAAAATAATTAATAAATTATAATTTATATTTGAAAAAGTTTTATCATAATAACCTTTTCCATAACCAATTCTTCTAAAATCCCCATCAATGCCAAGTGTTGGTATTATTGCTATGTCAAGTTTTATATTTTCATTTTTACTCATACTTTCTTTTATTTTATATTTTGAATTTACATATGGTAATCTTAATTTTGTGAAAGCTAGTGAATTATTATCAAGCATTTTAGGACAATATATATTAAATTTTTTTGATAACAATCTTTTATATTTTTGTAAGTTTATTTCTTTTTCCTTTGATATATAAAGTAATAAATTTAATTTTTTATTTTTTATTTTATATTTATTAATGATTTTTAACAAATATTTATACACAAGATAATTTTTACAAAATTTATAATTTTGTTTATGAAACTCTTTTCTTATTAACTTTTTATCCATAATTTTATCCTATAAAACAATTTTAATTTTATAAGGATATATAATGAAAGTAAAAATTATTTTTTTATGTTTTGTTTTAGCTTTATTTGTAGCTTGTGGAGATGATAAAAAAGATAATGAAACAAACAATAATGAAAAAGATGAAAAAGTAATAAAAAAGGATGATTTTAATTACTTAGTAAAATTTTCTTTAAATTTTCATAATTCAGATAGAGTTTTTGAATTGAAGCGAAAAAGTGAAGATAATAAGGATTTAGAATTTAATTCTAATAAAATTATTTTGTTTAATTTTTTTACTACTTGGTGTCCACCTTGTATAGCTGAAATTTATCATTTAAACAATTTAGTTAAAAAATATGGAGATAGATTAGAAGTTATAGGTGTTTTATTAGAAGATAAAAGCAATGAAGAACTAGAACAGTTTATAAAAGAACATAATATTAATTATAATGTTGCTGTAGGAGATAATAATTATACGCTTGTAAAAGTTTTAGGAGAAATTAACGGCATTCCATATATTGCTTTATACGACCAAAATGGTAAAAACATAAACAACTATCTAGGTGCAGTTTATGAAGAAATGCTTGATATTGATATTCAAAAGGTTATGAAATAATGTTAGATTTTTTAAAAAAAGGCTTAGCAAAAACACTTGAAGCTATAAATCAAGTAAAACCAAAAAACGAAAAAATAAGTAAAGATTTATTAGAAGAAATGCTAGTAAATGCTGATATTACTTATGAAATAGTAGAAGAGATTTTATACTACTTACCACCTAAAGATATAGTTGAAAGAGCAGATTTAGAAAGAGTAATGAGCTCATATTTTATGTATGAAAATCCTAATTCAAATTCTAATGATAAACCATTTGTAGAATTAATATTAGGTGTAAATGGAGTAGGAAAGACTACAACCATAGGAAAATTAAGTAATTTTTATAAAAATCAAGGCAAAAAAGTTTTACTAGGAGCTTGTGATACTTTTAGAGCAGGTGCAATTATGCAACTTGAACTTTGGGCTAGTAAGAATAATTGCGATATTGTAAGCACTAAGCAAGGGCATGACCCAAGTGCAGTTGCTTTTGATACCATTACAAAAGCACTTAGCAAAGGTTATGATAATGTTATTATTGATACAGCAGGAAGATTAGAAAATAAAAAAAATCTAGCAAATGAACTAGAAAAAATAATAAGAATTTCATCTCGTGCTTATGAAAACGCTCCACATAGAAAAATTCTAGTCCTAGATGCAACTCAAGGCAATAGTGGTATTAATCAAGCAAAAGTTTTTAATGATTTAGTAAAGCTTGATGGAGTAATTATTACTAAACTTGATGGAACAAGTAAAGGTGGTTCATTATTTGCAATCGCAAGAGAATTAGAGCTACCAATTTTATATTTTGGATATGGAGAAGGTGCAAATGATATTGCTCCTTTTAAAGCAAATGAATATTTAAAGGTTCTTTTAGACGGAATTTTTAACAATGGCTAAGAAAAAATCAAGCCTTTATGAATGCCAAGCTTGTGGTAATCAACAAATTAGATTTTTAGGCAAATGCCCTGAATGTGGGGCATTTAATTCATATTTAGAATTAAATCAAACTCAAATTGAAGTATTAAAAAACGAAATAAAACCAAATTCAAACAAAGCAGTTAGCATTAAAGAAGTTTTAATTGAGCAAGTTGATAGATTTTCAACTTATGATAAAGAGCTTGATTTGGTTTTAGGTGGCGGGCTTGTTGTAGGCTCATTAGTTTTACTAGGTGGCTCTCCTGGTGTTGGAAAATCAACTTTACTCTTAAAAACCGCTGCAAACTTAGCGAAAAATGGCAAAAAAGTCCTTTATGTTAGTGCTGAAGAGAGTAAAAGTCAAATAAAACTTCGTGCAAATAGATTAAATGCTAATGAAGATAATTTGTTTTTACTTACAGAACTTTGTTTTGAAAATATTAAAAATGAAGTTTTAAGCAATAATTATGAAGTCTTAATTATAGATAGTATTCAAACTATTTATTCAGAAAATATAAGTTCGTGCGCTGGTTCAATCACTCAAGTAAGAGAGCTTACATTTGAACTAATGAAACTAAGCAAAAGCAATAATATTAGCACATTTATAATAGGACATATCACTAAAGAAGGCTCAATTGCAGGACCTAGAGTGCTTGAACATATGGTTGATGTGGTGCTTTATTTTGAAGGTGATGCTAGTAAGGAATTAAGAATTTTAAGAGGCTTTAAAAATCGTTTCGGAAGCACTAGCGAAATAGGCATTTGGCAAATGAGTGAAAATGGACTTATAAGTGCAAACAATATTAAAACTAGATTTGTAGGTAAAAATCACGCAGGAAGTGCTCTAACTATTATTTTAGAAGGTAGCAGAGCAATTACTCTTGAAGTTCAGGCTTTAGTATGTGAAAGTGCTTATGCTAAAAGAAGTGCAACGGGATTTGATAGAAATAGACTTGATATGATTTTAGCCTTGCTTGAGAGAAAATTAGAAATTCCACTTGCAAGATATGATGTATTTATAAATATTAGCGGTGGGATAAAAGTTAGCGAAACTGCTGCTGATTTAGCAGTTGCAGCTGCTATAATATCTAGCTTTAAAAATAGAGTTTTAAGCAATGAGAGTGTATTTATTGGGGAGCTTAGTTTAAATGGTGGAATTTGCGAAGTTTTTAGCCTTGACATTAGACTTAATGAAGCAAAAAATCAAGGTTTTAAAAATGCTATAATTCCAAATAAAAGTAATTTTAAAGGTATTAAATGCTTTGTAGCTAATGAGTTAGCTCAAGTTTTAGAATGGATGTAAGTATGAAAAAAGCTTTTACTATGATTGAATTATTAGTTGTTATGGTTGTTGGTGCGATTTTAAGTGCTATTGCGGTATCTAAAATTCATACAAGTGATGTGAATGATGCAGCTAGAAATTTAGCTAATGATATTAGATATACTCAATATTTATCATTAAATTATGATAATTATTTAGTAGATGATAAAATAGGGAGTAAAGATAAAGCTAGTGAACGTAATAATGCATATTTAGGAAAAACTATACCTCCAGCAGTTGCACCATCTTCAATAGTTGCATATGAAGATAGATTATATGCTAGAAGGTATTGGAGCTTTAATATAGTTCCAAGTGATAGACATGATCCTTCTAGGAATTCAAATGTAAAAAATGAGTATCAAATATGTTCTAAAAGAGGTGTTGAAGATGAAGCCAAAATAGGGAATATTAGATATTCTTGTAGAAATATGGATGCTGCTCTTTATGCAACTGATTATTTAGATGAGACTATTAGGATGGATGGTGATAATAGATTTGATTTAAATAAAACTTATGGAGTTAAAGTAGAACATAGCTCATCTAATGGCTATTTTGAATTATATTTTGATGAATTTGGTGTTCCAGTAGAACATAAGGTTACTTCAACTGGTGATGCACTTGTAGAAATTACTAGCCCTGTGTGGATTAAATTAACAAAGAATAAAGAATCAGCTTTAGTTTGTGTAGCACCTTATACTGGTAGGGTTTATATTAGTAAAAGTAATAATTGTAATTTATAAGTTAATTTACCTAAATGGTAAATTAACTTTAATAAATTTATTTTTTAAATTTTTCTAGTATATTTATTGCTAATTTTTTTACATCAAATTCATTATAAGCTTTTTCTAAAGTATTTAATTCTTTTTTGATTTTTTCGTTTAGTTCGCTATTTTGAAATTTAATTAATTTTATATTTAGTAGTTGCTTGTTTTCTCTTACTAATCTTGCAAATTTAGCAAAATTATTATCAAGTTTATTATTTAAAATATTTTCAAGTGCCTTACCTGAAGCATCGTTATTTAGATTTGTCTTAATCATAGCTATAAAATCACTCTCAAGGCTTAGAAGAGATAATTTCATATTATCAAGTTCATTATCACTTAAGCTAACTTCTAAATCCTTTTTAAGCCTTTCTAAGATAGCAAATATACCTTCTAAAAGTCCATTTAAAACCCCAGTTAAAAGCTCTTCAGCATAGCTTTGCCATTCATTTGCTAGTTCAAGTGCTGCTTTTAAGATAAGTTCAGCTGCATTAATTATTTTATCCTTATTAAACTTAGCATATTCAAGTGCATTAATTAACATAAAATTACTTATTAAAAAGCATCTTTCTTCTATCATTACATTTGTTTCAAGAACATTTATAAAAGCATTTTGAGAAGTTTCGTAAAGGATTTGTAACGAGTTTGCTTCATTTAACATAAGTTCTTCAAGGTATTCTTTTTGAATATCATTTTGAACTACCTTACTTAGCTCATTAAAACTTGATTTTGTAATATTATAAAGCTCTAATTCTTTTGATTTTATCTCTTTTCTAATCATTTCAAGCTCATTTGTAAGAGTATAAATCTCTTGCTCTTTTATAGACATTTTTGCTCTTAAAAGGGCTTTTAAAACTATATTTTTATTCTCATTTGTAAGTGCTTCTAAATTCTCTAGCTCTTCACAATATTTAGTATATAATCTAGCTATTAATCCATCATCATTTGAATTAATAAATTCTTTTTTAGCTTTTTCTTGTATTTCATTAAATAATATATTTTTCATAGTTTTTCCTTATAAAACAAATTTAGAATGCTTTTTAAGAGCAGAAAATAATTCTAATCTATAAGCTTCATTTGGCACTTCTAGGCTTAGGTTATAGCTTTTGTAATTACTTGTAGATTTTGAACTTTCAATTTTTGCATTTTTAATATCTAGCTTTTTTACTAATTCATTTATATCATCATCTTTATCAAGTATTACTTTATAGCTCCAGTTGCAAGGATATTCTATCTTTAAATCAGCTTTAATTTCTTCTAAATTGACCACTTTTGCCTCCGTCTTTTTCTAATAATTTTATATCATCAATAACCATTGTTTTATCAATTGCTTTAACCATATCATAAATCGTTAATAAGCCTACACTAACAGCATTTAATGCTTCCATTTCTACACCTGTTTTTCCTTCGGTGATTACCACTGCATTTAGTCTAAAAGCAAATTCATTCTCAATTGGTTCAATATCTACTTCAACTTTACTAATTGGTAGTGGATGGCACATTGGGATTAGATTTGATGTTTGTTTAGCTCCCATAACAGCTGCAACAATAGCTGTATTTATTACCGCTCCTTTTTTGGCATTTCCGTTTAAAACTGCTTTAAAAGCTTCTTCGTTCATTGTGATTTTGCCACTTGCTAAAGCTCTTCTTTTAGTAATTTGTTTATCACTAACATCAACCATAGTAGGATTATTTTGCTCGTTTATGTGTGTAAGTTGCATTTTTTTCCTTTATTTTTGCTTAGATTTTAACAAATAATATAAATAAAATGGTATATTAACAATTTATTTTATGCGAGGTATTAAAAATGGCTTATGATGATGACGAATTTTTAGATGAATTTGAAGATTTTGATGAATATGATGATAATGATTTCTTAGATGAATTTGAAGATGACTTAAGTGATTTAGATGATGATTTAAGTGAATTTGAAGATTTTGATGAATTTGATGATGAGTTAAGTGCTTTAGATGAGTATGATATATACAATAGCGATTTATATGATGACGACGATTATTCTTTTAACGAGGACTAATGTATAAGAACGATAACGAAAAAGTTATATTTATACAAGAACTTTATGAAACATATAAGGATATTAAAAATAATAATTTAACCCTAACTAGGATTTATGTCATTATTATATTATCTTTAATGTTTTCATTTGCTGTGTTAGGTATGATTTTTTTATTCTTAAGAGAATTTATGATTGCTGGAACGTATTTTGTTTTCACTATAAGTTATATAGTTTTGCTTCTAAATAGAAAGAAAAAAGTTGTTGCTAAACATTTAAGCTGGTTTTGCTTTATTATGGGTGGATTTAGCATAATGATTGCAATAGCTTGGAATATTTATTTGTTCGGAGCAGCCGGTGGAGCACAATTATATGTCTTATTACTTGCTAGCTTAGTTTATACAATATATATTAATTCAAATAAAAAAAGAAAAATAACAGCACTTATAAGTTATATAATATTAGTTACTTTTTTTGTTTCATTAATGATTTTTGACAGTGTGTGGCATAAAAGTATTGAAGATAATATTATGTCAGAAATTTTATTTACAGTTTCAATTTGTATTGTTTTGGCTGTAAATGTTTTTGGTGCGTATACTGTCGGATTAAAATCAATTGAATATGTAGAAAGTGTTACTAATCAAAAGATAAATTTCTATATAGCAAGTATGAATAATAGATTAAGAATTATGAATAAAAAAGATTTATCTAAGTATTTAATTCAAAATCAAATATTGAGTTATAATAATTTAAATATTTGTATGTTTGAATTTACAACTATTCTTAAAAATATGGATAATATATTTCAAATAGATTATTTTTCTTATGAAAAAATTATAAATCAGTTTTATTCCTTGTTAAGAATTTATTTTCCATCAAATGAGCTTATTATTAGATGGGATTTAAATAGCATTATTTTAATTATTGAAGAAAATTCAAATAATTTATATTTTCTTTTAGAATCAATAAGTAATGATTTTGATAAAAAAATAAAAAGAAGTCAAACTAATTATGATTTATATTTAAAGGTAATAGCAAAAAATTATAAATTTATTGATGGTAAAAAAAAGCATAAGATATTATTAGAAAAAATTAATGAAATTATTAAGTTAAAATATGAAACTAAAACTATTGGAAAAGAATATATATTATATGAATATGGTGATAGGATAATTTAAGTGGTAAAATACGAATTTTTAGTTTTAATAGATAGTATTTTAATGTTTTTGGCTAGAGCTAGCGTTGCTATAGTTTTTTACATATATGGTAATAATAAAGTTGCTGGTGAACTTATTATTTTGGCTATTTATTATTTATTATTTTTGCTAGTTTTATTTATTGCTAAAATTGTTTATAAGAAAATAATAAATAAAAAAATATCTAAAAAAAAATTAAGACATAGGGTTTTTAATAATTTATTTTTGTTTAAATTATACAAGAAAATATTACAAACTGAATTTATAAAAGTAAGACATTATGCTTTGTATTTGTATCAAGCTGAAATTATAGTATCAACTATATATTTTTCATATACACTAGGTTGGGGATATGGCTTTGATTTATTTATAATTACACTTTCATCTTATTTTTATTTGAATCTTAGAAAATTTAGTAAATACATATTTTTATTCCCAGCATTTTATTTTCTAGTTTATATAATTGTGTATTTTACTAGTGATAAGGTTTATAATAGCGAAGTTGAATTAATTGTATATATAATAAATGGTGTTTTTGCTATTAGTGTTATAATGATTACTCAATTAATAATAGAATTAGGCGAAGTCATTAGATTAGTAAATAAAGAAAATAGAGAAGCTCATTTTAAAAAAATAACATCTTTTGATTATTTAACAGAAACTTATCATAAATATTCTTTTTTAGAAATTATTAATGCAAATTTAGAACATAGTTTAGAAGAAGATATGATAACTCAGGCAAGTGTTGTTATAATTGAGATAAATAATTTAAGAAGAATTAATGAAAGTTATACCGTTGAATTAGGAAATGAAATTTTAAAGGAATTTGCATATACATTAAAGAAAAATAGTGAAAATTATGATAAATACATTGTAAGGTGGAGTGGTAATGAATTTTTAATTTTTATACTTAATGAAAATCAGTTAGTTGTTAGAAATTTTATAGATGATATAAAAAATGAGGCTATGAAAAATAGTTTTGGTATAAGGGATACTAGGATTCAAATTTTAGTTGGATTTTCTCATACAAATAATTTTGATTATCAGCTAGATACATTAATAGCTGATGCTTATAAAGAATTGTTAGCACAAAAATAAAAAATAATTTTACAAAAGGAGATTTATGACAAAAAAATTAAACAAAGAGGAAGTAAAAACTCTAGCCTTAAGCTCACTTGGTGGGACACTTGAGTTTTATGACTTTATTATATTTGTATTTTTTGCTGGATATTTTCAACATCATTTTTTCCCGTTAGAAAATGAGTTTTGGCAAGAAATGAATACTTATGGGGCTTTTGCTGCTGCATATTTAGCTCGTCCATTAGGTGGAGTTGCTATGGCACATTTTGGGGATAAATTTGGTAGAAAAAATATGTTTATGTTAAGTATTTTGCTAATGGTGATACCTACTTTTGCATTAGCATTTATCCCAACTTATGAAACAATAGGTTATGCAGCACCTGTTTTACTTTTGCTAGTTCGTATTTTTCAAGGTATGGCAATAGGTGGAGAGCTACCTGGTGCTTGGGTTTTTGTAAGAGAACATAGTGAAGATAGTAAAAAAGGTCTATTTATAGGCTTATTAACTTCAAGCGTTGTTGGTGGAATTTTATTAGGTTCAATAGTTGCTTTGATAATGACTTTAAATTATACTAAGGCAGAGTTGAGTGATTGGGCATGGAGAATTCCATTTGCATTAGGTGGTGTTTTTGGTATTGTATCAATATACTTAAGAAGATATTTGAATGAAACTCCAGTATTTCAGAAAATGCAAAAAGATTCTATGCTAGTAAAATTACCTATTAAAGAAGTGCTTAATAATTATAAATTTAGTATTTTTATATCAATTTTAATAACTTGGGTATTAACTGCTTGTGTCGTTGTTTTTGTATTATTAATGCCAAATTTTGCGTTAAAGATTTTAAAATTAGAACCTGTTACAAATACTTTAATTCAAATGTTCGGAATATTTTCTATGATGATTGGTTGTATATCAACAGGATATTTGAGTGATAAATTTGGTATTAGTAAAATTTGCAAAATTTTTGCATTATGCTGGGCTATTTTCGGTAGTTTTTATTTTTATGAAGTTTACATTCATCAAAATTTTAATTTATTTGTAGTTTCATATTTATTATCGTGTTTTTTTGCTGGTATTATGAATTTTACTCCATTAATTATGTTAGAAAGTTTTCCAGCAAAAATTCGTTATAGTGGAATTAGTTTTAGTTATAATTTAGCTTATGCGATAGCTGGTGCTATTACACCACCTTTGTTAGTATTTTTAAATTCAAAAGCTTTAGAAAAAAGTTTATTAGTTTATAATTTAGGTGGGGCAATTTATATTGTATTTATAGCAATAATAGCATTTATTACAGCTATATTAGTTCAGAAAAAAATGTGAGATTTTATTAATTTTAACAATACTTAAAGTAAGTCAAATTTAAGTAAAATTAATTATTATTTATCGTTTTGATTAGTCGGGATTAATTTTTTAAGGATTTTGTATGAGATTTTTTTTCTTATTATTGTTTAGCATTTTTGCTTATGCTTCCGATGAGGGTGCTAAAAATATGGAGCTTTATGGTGTTTTAACATTATTACCACCTTTATTTGCTATTTTTTTAGCTTTTATTACTCGTGAAGTTATTTTATCGTTATTTATAGGTGTCTTTACTGGAACACTTTTGTTGGCTTTTGCTAATTTTTTTGACTATGAAACAGTAAAAAATATAGTTGATAATAAAGAGCAAGTAGCTTATGTTTTTTCTTATAAAGATACTGGTTTTATGGACTGGGTTAATTTATTTTTGTCATCTTTCTCAAATATTGTAAAACATGTTTTAGATTCAATGACAGATAGTGGTAATGCAGGAGTAATTTTACAAGTATTTTGTATAGGTGGTGTAGTTGCACTGATTACAAAAATGGGTGGTGTAAATGCCATAGCACTTGCACTTACTCGCTTTGTAAAAGGCCCTGTTTCAGCACAAGTTAGTACTTGGATGATTGGGCTTTGTATTTTCTTTGATGATTATGCAAATAGTTTAACTGTTGGTCCTATTATGAGACCTATTGCTGATAAATTTAGAATTTCTCGTGAAAAATTAAGCTTTATTTTAGATAGCACCGCTGCACCTGTTGCAGGAATTGCAATAATATCTACTTGGATAGGTGTAGAAGTAGGATTAATTAGAACAGCTTATGCTTTAATAGGGATTAATGATGTAAATGCTTTTGGAATTTTTTTAGAAACAATTCCTTATAGATTTTATAATATTTTTATGCTAATTTTTGTTGTTTTAACAGCTATTCAGCAAAGAGAATTTGGCTCAATGTATATAGCTGAAAAAAACGCTCGTGCTGGAATAGTAAGCGAAGCTGCACTTGATGTTGGGGCTGAACTTGAGCGTGAATTAAAACCTAGAGAAGATATTGCTCATAAAATTAGTGATGCTTTAATTCCTATATTAACACTTATTATATCAGCACTTTTATGTTTTTATTTTAGTGGGCTTAGTGCTTTAGAAGGTGAAGAACTAGCTAAGGTAGAAGAAAATTATTTTTCTCTTTATGCATTAAGAACAACATTTGGCGAAGCAAATTCAAGTCTTGCATTATTCCAAGCTGCGTTATTTGCTAGTGTAGTAGCAATTATTTTAGGTTTAATTCGTAAAAAAATTAATCACAAAGAAGCAATAGAAACTTGGTTGCATGGTTGGAAAAGTATGATATTTACAATAGCAATGTTGCTTTTTGCTTGGAGTCTTACAGCTATAGTAAAACAATTAGGAACTCCTGATTATATAGTAAAATTATTAGCAGATTCTACTCCACATATTTTATTACCTAGCTTTATTTTCTTAATCGGTTCAGCTATGAGTTTTGCAATAGGAACAAGCTATGGAACTATGGGTATTTTAATGCCTTTAGCAATTCCTTTAGCACACGCAGTAGGAATTCACTCAGGTTTTGATGCTACTGAACTTCATCATTATATAGTTGTTAATATATCTTGTGTTCTAACAGGTGCGATTTTTGGTAATCACTGTTCTCCGATAGCAGATTGTGTTATTTTAAGTGCAATGAGTGCTAAATGTGAGCTTTCAGCCCATGTAAAAACTCAAATGCCTTATGCACTTTTAGTATGTGCTATATCAGTTTTATTCGGATATATTCCAGTAAGTCTTGGTTTAAATGTGTATTTAACCATAATTTTAGGAATAGTTATGATGAGTTTAGCACTTCGCATAATAGGAAAAAAAGTTGGATAAGTTTGAACTTACTTGCAAGGAATTTCAAATTCCTTGCGAAAAGATTTATAAAGATGGTTTAAGAACTAGAGTAAATTTTGCTTTATACCGTAACAATGAGAAAATATATTATGCAATGTTTGAAAATGGTAAAATAACCATAGAATTTAATACTGATTTTATATGTGAAAGCATTGAAAATATGATGCCTAATGTATTAAAAAAATTACCAAAAAATTATCAAGAAAAGTTATTTGAAATTAGATTTTTTAGCACTTCTTCTAGCATGAACATTTTATTTTTGTATCATAAAAATATTAGTGATTTAGATCCTAAAATATTGTATGATGTGCTAACAAATTTAACTGATTTAAAATTAAATATCGTTTTACAAGCTAGAAATCAGCGTAAATGTTATCCAAACGATATTTTAGAGCATTTTAGCAATGGGATTAAATATAAGTTTAATGATGAATGTTTTATTCAGCCTAGCTTAATTATGAATGAAAATATGCTAAATTTTGCAAAGAAATGTTTAGAAAATAAACCTTGTGATGATTTATTAGAGCTTTACTGTGGGTATGGTAATTTTACTTTAGTACTAGCTAAATATTTTAATAAAGTTTTAGCTACTGAGCTTAGTAAAAAAAATATTATGTTTTTGAAAAATAATTGTGAATTAAATAAAATAAAAAATGTTGATATTGCAAGGTTAAGAGATGATGAAGTAGTTATGGCTATGAATAAGGTAAGAGAGTTTAATCGTTTAAAAAATATAAATTTAGATGAATATAATTTTTCACATATAATGCTTGACCCACCTAGAAGTGGATTAGGTAGTAGTATTGAGTTAGCAAAAAGAATAGATAATATAATTTATATATCGTGTAATCCAAATAGTGCTAAAGAAGATTTAAAGATTTTAGAAAAAACACATAAATTATTAAAATTTGAATTATTTGATCAGTTTATAAATTCAAATCATTTAGAATGTGGATTTTATTTAGAAAAGAGGTAAAATGATAGAACTTAGTAAGATATATGAAGCACAAGAAAAAGTATATGATGTAGCAATAAAAACCCCTTTTAATCATTCAAGATTTTTATCAAATGATAAATATAATGTGTGGTTAAAATGTGAAAACCTTCAAACAATAGGTGCTTATAAAATTAGGGGAGCTTATAATAAAATTTCAAATTTAAGTGAAGAACAAAGAAAATCAGGTGTTGTAGCTGCAAGTGCGGGAAATCATGCCCAAGGAGTGGCTTTTAGTGCTGCTAAATTTAACACAAATGCTTATATAGTTATGCCAGAATCAACACCAATTACAAAGGTTTCAAGTACTGCTGATTTAGGTGCTAATATTATATTAAAAGGTAATAATTTTGATGAAGCATATGCATATGCAAAAGAGCTTGAAGTTAAAGAAAATTTAACTTTTATACATCCATTTGCAGACCCATTCGTAATGGCAGGACAAGGGACCATATTTTTAGAATTAATTGAAGAATTGAAAAATATATCTTATATAGTAGTACCAATTGGTGGTGGTGGTTTGATTAGTGGAATTGCTAGTGCGGCTAAACAAATTAATCCTAGAATTAAGATAATCGGAGTGCAAAGCAAGGGTGCTAGTGCTATGACAAATAGTTTTAGTGAAGGAAAAATTATAAACTCAAATAAGGTTAAAACTATAGCCGATGGTATAGCTGTAAGAGATGTTAATGAAAGTTGCTTTAATATTATTAAAGAATGTGTTGATGATATTGTTTTAGTTGATGACAACGAAATAGCTAATGCTGTATTATTTTTATTAGAACAACACAAACAAGTGGTTGAAGGTGCAGGTGCAGCTAGTGTGGCAGCTATTATGCATAATAAAATTCCTAATTTAAATGGTAATGTAGTTTGTATTTTAAGTGGTGGAAATATAGATATTACAATGTTAAATAATATTATTGAAAAAGGTCTTATGAAAAGTTATAGAAAAATGCAAATATGCGTAACTTTAATTGATAAAGCTGGAGCATTACTTGATTTAACTAAGGCTTTAAAAGATGCACAAGCAAACATAATAAAAGTTGATTATGATAGATTAGGTACTGATTTTGGTGATGCAAATATTACAATTACACTTGAGACTAAAGGCAAAGCTCATCAAGAAGAAGTTAGTAAAATTCTTAAAGAACAAGGATTTATTTTCAAGGAGATAAAATGAAAAAAGTATTGATAGAAATAGGTACTGAGGAGTTACCAGCAATTCCATTTTTAAAGGAAGAGCCAAATATTATTGATAAATTAAGTGAAATTTTAAAATATAATAATATTAATTTTAAAGATTTAAATTTTTTATATACACCTAGAAGATTTGTTTTTACATTTTTTACTAATGAAACTACCGATGATAGTGTTATTGAAATAATAGGTGCACCAAAAGAAGTTGCATTTAAAGATGGAAAAATTACTAAAGCTGGAATTAGTTTTTGTGAAAAAGCAAATATAAGTGAGAATGAAATTACTTTTAAATTAGTTAAAGGTAAAGAATGTTTATATTATGAAAAAAAAGAAGCTGGTAGAAATATTAGAGGACTATTTACTGGTATTTTAAATGATTTTTTAAATTCACTTAATTTTGGTAAAAGTATGAGATGGGGTGCGTATGATTTTAAATTTATTCGTCCTGTGACTAGTCTTTGTGTAATGCTTGATGATGAATTAATTAGTGCTAGTGTGTTTAATATTAATAGTGAAAATTCTACATTTGTACATAGAAATATTACACAAGATAAGGTTAAATTTAATACTCAAGCTGATTATTATAAGGTTTTGACTGAAGGTAAAGTTGTCTTAAATCCAAACGATAGAAAAGAAATAATTTTAAGCGAAATTAAAAATATTGAAAAATTGCATAATGTTAATGTTGAATTAGATGAAGATTTGTTAAGAGAAGTTATAGCAATTACTGAATATCCTAGTGCTTTATTAGGTAGTTTTGATAAAGAATTTTTAGAGGTAGCACCTGAAGTTATAATTACTTCTATGAAAGAAAATCAAAGATATTTTGCAGTGTATAGCAATAATAAATTAAGTAATCATTTTGTAACAATTACAAATTCATTTAATCCAAATTTAGAGTTAATAAGAAAAGGTAATGAAAAAGTTTTAAGAGCAAGACTCAGTGATGCGTTATTTTTCTGGAGAAACGACTTAAAAGAAGGATTAAAGCCTGAACTATTAAACAATACAATTTATATGCAAGAATTAGGAACGATAGCTGATAAAGTTAAAAGAGAAGAGTATATAGCTCTTAAATTAGCAAAAATATTTGCATATAGTAATGAAGAATTTGTAAAAGATGCTATAAAATTTAGCAAGGCTGATTTAAGAACACAAATGGTTGGTGAATTCCCTGAATTGCAAGGAGTAGTCGGTTCATATTATGTTTTGAAAATGGGATATTCTAAAGAAATTTCTATAGCTATAAGAGAGCAGTATTTGTATGATGTTTTACCTAGTATTACATTGAGTGAAATTGTGTCTTTAGCTAATAAATTTGATACTTTAATGGCATTGTTTAGCATAAATAAAATTCCAAGTGGTAACAAAGACCCTTATGCTTTAAGAAGAGCAGCACTTAGTATTTTAAAAATAATAATATCAGCTAGGGTAAATTTTAATATAGCTGAATTTTTACATAGTATAAAAACTATTTATGCTGATTTTGATATACAAAAATTAGTTACATTTATTAATGATAGATTTAATGCTTTATATGATGTAAATCCATCATTTATAGAAGCAGTTTTAAAAGCTAATAATGATAAAATAGTAGTAATTGATGATAGTATTAAGGCATTGATACATTTGCAAAATGATAATGATTTTACAGATAAATTATCCACTTTTAAAAGGTTGGCTAATATTATTAAAGATAAAAAAGACTTATATTGTGATGAAACTAAACTTGTAGATGAAAATGAAAAATCTTTATATCTAGCTTATAAAAAAATCAGTTTTGGAGATAATATTTTAGAAAATATAGAAAATATTTTTTCATTAAAACCTTTAATTGATAATTTTTTTGATAATGTAATGATTAATGTTGAAGATAATGATATTAAACAAAATCGTTTAGCATTAGTTTATACAATTTATAAGCATATAGCAAGTGTTGCTGATCTAAAAGAGGTAAATTTTGAATAATTTTTTTTCTAACTTTAGAGCTGCTAGTTATAGAGGAAGGACTAGTAGTTTTAAAGGTATTAAAAATATTGATTTAATTAATATTAGTGATTTATTGTTTTTAGATGATAAATTTGATATTTTAAAAAGTAATATAAATAATTTTTTAAATAATAAATTATACCAACACTGTTTATTATCAGGAGCTAAAGGTTGTGGTAAAACTAGCTTAGTAAAGGCAGTTTTTAATGACTTTATTAATACAAAATTAAGAATTGTAGAGATTTTTAAAGATGATTTAAAAGATTTAAGATACATAATAGATGATTTAGAAAATTTAAATTTTTATTTTATATTATTTTTAGATGACTTAAGTTTTAATGTAAATGATGATGATTATAAACTTTTAAAGCCTATTATTGATGGTGGTATAGAAAATTTAAGTAATAATATAATGTTTATAGTTAGTTCTAATTATAAAAATGTATTAAAAAATAATAATAAAAATTATCAAGATGCTGATTTTAATGATGAAATGGATGATAAATTTTCTTTAAAAGAAAGATTTGGTATATGGTTAAATTTTTATGCATTAAACCAAGAACAATATTTAAAGATAGTAAAGTCATATTTTAAAAATTATGAAAATGATGAAAGATTATTTAAGGAAGCTATAGAATTTTCAAATTTAAGAGCTAGTAGGAATGGTAGAATCGCTAAGCAATTTTGTGAAATTTTTAAGGATAAAATATGATAAATGGTGGCGTGATTTTAAGATTGCTTATAAAAAATGGTTATGAATGTGAGTTTGAATGGGATAAAGATAGTAATTTAAGTGATTTTGAAAAATTAATTAGTGTAATACTCACACAAAATACAAAATGGCAAAATGTTTTAAAATCTTTAGCGCTTTTGAAAGATAAAAAAATAACAAATTTAAATGAGTTAATAAAACTTGATGTAAGTAATCTAGCTATTTTAATTAAGCCTAGTGGTTTTTATAATACCAAGGCTAAAAGAATACTAGATTTAGCTAAAAAAATATTATTAGATTATGAAAATTTAGATAATTTTTTTAATAATGTAGATAGAGAATGGTTGCTTGCTTGTAAAGGAATTTCTTATGAAAGTGCTGATAGTATTTTGAACTATTTATGTAAAAAAGAATATTTGGTAATAGATAGTTATACATTAAGATTTATGTCTAATTTAGGTTATGAATTTAATTATTATGATGAAGTAGCAGAAAAATTAATGAGTGGCTTAGATGATGAATATTTTTATAAATATTTCAAATGTAATGAACTTTATGAAATTTATTCTAAATTCCATAGTATGTTATTAAATTTTTGTAAGGTACATTTTAAAGGTAAAAAAATAGATGAAAAAGGTATGGAAATTTTAAAGGAATTATTATGAAAATAGAAGTATCGGATTTTAAATTAACTAATTTTAGTGATTCTAAATTTATAAAACCAAAAAGAGTTCATTATGATTTAAATGGAAATTTGGTTGAATGGGATTTTATAGTTTTACATGATTGTGTTAGTGTTTTATTGTATCATCAAGCTAAAGATAGCTATATATTTGTTAAGCAGTTTCGTGCTCCGTTATATTATCATGAAGGTCTAGGTGATATTGAAAACGGACTAACGGTTGAGCTTTGTAGTGGTATAGTTGATAAGAATAAAAGCTATGAAGAAATAGCTATGGAGGAGTGTATAGAAGAATTGGGAATTAAACCTAAAAAATTAGATTTTTTAGGTAAATTTTATACTGGATTTGGCTCTGGTGTTAGCACACAAAGGTTGTACTTTGCAATAGTTAGTGATGATGATATTGTTGGTAAAGGCGGAGGTGCTGATAGTGCTGAGGCTATTGAAAGTGTATATGTAAAAATAGATGAATTTGAAGAATTTTTTAGTAAAAATAAAAAAAGTGCATTAATAGAGTATGCTCATCTTTGGTTTTTAAACAAAAAATATAAAAAAATATAGTTATCTTTATTTATTAAATATTAAAAATTGTAAGATTATTTATTATTGATATTTAATGGATTTAAAATTATATATTTATTATTTAAAAATATATAATAATTAAAAATGAAAAATTGTATAAATTAATAATTTTTATGTAATTTTAATGTTTGTATTAGCTTTAGATTACAATTTTAATATTTTAATATTTAATAAAAATATTTTATAAAAAATAATTTTTTACAAAATATTTATAATGTTTTTAATATAGACAAAATAATAATAAATATATTTTTGTCATTAATGAATATAAAATTATAATGATTTTAACACTTTTTTAATGTTTAATTTCTATTCTATATAATTTTTCATTACTAAACAATATTCTAATGCTTGCTCTTTTATAGCCTGTATTTCATTTTCGCTTAATTCTCTTATAAATTTTGCAGGTGAACCTTGTATTAGTGAATTAGGTGGAAAAGTTTTGTTTTTTGTTATTAAAGAATTAGCAGCAATAATTGAATTTTCATTTATTTTTGCACCATCCATTATTACACTACCCATACCAACCAAAACATTGTTTGATATTTCACAAGCATGAATTACACAATTATGACCTATTGTTACACCATCACCTATATTACAGTCAATTTTTGGACTAATTTCTTTACCATTTTTATCATATAAAGCTCTTGCTACATGTATTGTTGAGTTATCTTGAATATTTGTATTTTTCCCTATTTTAATACTAGCTACATCGCCACGAATTACGGCATTAAACCATATTGAGCTACCACTATCTATATTAACATGACCTATTATTTTTGAACCTTCTGCAATAAAAACACTTTGATGTATATTTGGGTAAAAATTTTTAAATTTTAATATCATAAACACTCCTTTTGTTCTATAATAGCAAAAAATAAAAAATATTATTTATATTTTCTTAAATTCATTAAAGACGGGATAAAAAATTGTATTTTAGTTTTAAATAATTTAAAATATTTACTGATTTTTGAGCGTTTTTTATTAATTGGATTTACTTGTGTAGAACTTGTTTCTGCTAAATCTGGATTAATTAATGTAGGATACAAAGCATATAAATTTGTATGTCTATCATTATTTGTATACCAATCTGCTGGAATATATATTTTATTCATTAAGTTTAATAGTTTTTTTACACCTTTTTTGGTAATATAATAACCATGGGTTCCATTACCACCACCAACAATTCTTTTAATATTCCATTTTTTTATCTGAATATTAAAATATTTATAAAAAGGACTATTTATCATAAAACCATCATCGTAATACATTTGCTTATAATGACCTAATAATAAAAGTTCTAAATCTTTAGGAAATTCATTTTTATATTTTAAAAATTCTAATAAATTTTTATCAAATACTGCATCATCTTCTAAAATAATTGCATCTTCTAGATTTTGCTCTATAATTTTTTGATAACACAATCTATGACTCATAGCGCAGCCTATTTCTCCAAGGCTTAAAGTTCTTTTGAATAATTTTAATTGTTCTTCTTTAGGATAGGTGTTTTGTTTTATTTCATCTTCACTCAACGCTTTGCCATATACAGCTTTAATTATTTCATAATTAAGCCCTAAGCTTTCGCAAAGGGCTGTTATTTTTTGTCTTTTTTCTATATCTTGCTCAAGATTAATTATAAAGAATTTCAAGCAAATACGCCTTTTTGTGGCCCACTTTTACCACAACAATCTTTATATTTCTTACCACTACCACAAGCACAAGGTTCATTTCTTGATTGCTTTTTGATAGGTTTTTCAATTTCTTGAATTTCTTCATTAGTTTCAGGCATTCTTAGTTGAATTATTAGCAATACTTTTATACTTTCACTTTTAATTCTTTCAACTAGCTCCATAAATAAATTATAACTTTCTCTTTTATATTCTACTAATGGGTCTTTTTGATTATATCCACGAAGACCAATACCTGTTTTTAAAATATCCATTTGATATAAATGCTCTCTCCAAGCACCATCTAAAACTTGTAGATATAATAATTTTTCAATTCTTTCCTTTTCACTATCAGGAACTATGCTAAATTTAACTTTTAACATAGTAGTTATTGCATCAATAATAACACTTCTGCTTTCTTCTGTGTTTAAAGTTTTTAATAATTCTAAATCTAGCTCCAAATTAATTTCATTTTTGAATAATTCTACTAAATTTTCAGCACTTAAATCATTTAAGTTATGAATTAAATAATCCACATATTCAGCTATATTTTGCTCAACTTTTGTCTCAATATCATAATTTGTATCTAGCAATTCATTTCTATATTTATATATAGTTTTTCTTTGTTCGTTTGCTACATCATCATATTCAAGTATATGTTTTCTACTTTCAAAATGAAGATTTTCTACCTTTTTTTGAGCACTTGCTACTGCACGAGTTACAAGTGAGCTTTCTATGCTTTCGCCTTCAGCGATTTTTAATCTAGTAAAAATTGCTTTTAGCTTATCTCCACCAAAAATTCTTAATAAATTATCTTCAAGACTTAAATAAAATCTACTAACACCAGGATCACCTTGTCTTCCAGCTCGACCACGCAATTGATTATCAATTCTACGGCTTTCGTGTCTTTCAGTTCCTATTATATATAAGCCACCTAATTCTCTAATCTCATCAGTAATTTTTATATCAACACCACGACCAGCCATATTAGTTGCAATAGTAACTGCTCCTTTTTTACCTGCATCTTTGATTATTTCAGCTTCATGAGCGTGATTTTTAGCATTTAATACATTGTGAGCTATTTTTGCCTTTTTTAAATACTCGTGTAAAAGCTCGCTTTTTTCAATACTTGCAGTTCCAACTAATACAGGTTGTCCTTTTGCGTTAGCTTTTTTTATTTCATCAACTACGGCTTTAAATTTCTCATCTTGAGTTTTATAAATTAAATCATCTAAATCTTTTCTAATTACAGGCACATTAGTTGGGATTGTAATTACATCAAGGTTGTATATTTGAGAAAACTCAGTTGCTTCAGTTTGGGCTGTTCCTGTCATACCAGCAAGTTTTTCATACATTCTAAAGTAATTTTGGTAGGTAATATCTGCTAAAGTTTGACTTTCTTCTTGGATTTTAACCCCTTCCTTAGCTTCAAGTGCTTGATGTAAGCCTTCGCTAAAGCGTCTTCCTTCGCTAATACGACCTGTAAATTCATCTACAATCATTACTTCGCCATCTTTAACAACATAATGAGTATCTTTTAAAAATAAATTATTAGCCTTTAAAGCTTGGTCTAATTGATGAGCTAAAATAGCATTATCAAGACTATATAAATTATCAACTCCAAATAATTTTTCTGCTTTTGAAATTCCTTGTTCTGTAATTAAAATAGTTCTATTTTTCTCATCTGCTATAAAATCTCCACTAGGTTTTTCTTTAGGATCATCTGGTGCAACTCCGCGAACCATTTGTTTAGCTACTTCATTAGCTCTTATATAGCCATCTAATGTTCTATTGGTTGGCCCTGAAATTATTAATGGAGTTCTAGCTTCATCTATTAAAATACTATCAACTTCATCAACTATTACAAAATAATGTCCCCTTTGAACTTTATCTTCAGCATCAAAGCACATATTATCTCTTAAATAATCAAAACCAAATTCACTATTAGTTCCATAAACAATATCACACGCATAAACAGCTTTTCTATTTCTATGGTCGTTTCCTACTAAAATACCAACACTAAAACCAAGAAAATTATATATAGCACTCATCTCATTAGCATCTCTTGCTGCTAGATAATCATTTGTTGTTACTACATGAACGCCTTTTTTTGTCATTGCGTTTAATACCACAGGTAAGGTTGCTACTAAGGTTTTTCCTTCCCCTGTTTTCATTTCTGCTATGCTTTTATCATTTAAAACCATACCGCCTATTAATTGCACATCATAATGTCTCATTCCAAGCGTTCTTTTGCTAACTTCTCTTACTATTGCAAATACATCTTCTAAAACTAAATCTAAATTATTATTGTCTTCAAGCACTTTATTTTGTAGGTTTTGAAATTCGCTTTTAATTTCTTCATCATTTAATTTTTGATATTTTTCTTCTAAAGAATTTATTTTTAATACTCTTTTTTTGTAGGCTTTAAGAAGTCTATCATTACGAGTTCCAAATATACATTTTGCTATATTTTTAAACATTTAAATTTACCTCTTGGTTTTGATTTTTGAATATAATTATATTTGTTAAAATAAATAAAAGGATATTTAAAAGGTATTTAAATGATTATTAAAAAAATCTTTTTGCTTTGTATTTGTGGAATTTTTGCTTTTGCATTTAAAATTGATAATATAAATTACAATAGTTTTGAAGCTGATTTTATTCAAAAAGTAGTTGATTTGAGTAATAAAACTTTAATATATGAAGGTAAATTTTATTATCAAAATGAAAAAAGTTTATGGCAATACTTAAACCCTGATGAAAAAAAAGTTTATATTACTAAAAATGAAGTTGTAATAATTGATGATGACTTAGAACAAGTAATTATTAGTAAAGAACAAATTGATTTAACAAATATTTTAAAAAATGTTTCTTTATATGAAAAAAAAGAAGATTTTGTAATCTATAAAGCTAAGTATGATAATATAATTTATTATGTAAAAGTGCTTAATAATCTTTTAACAAATATAAGTTATAAAGATGAATTAGATAATCAAGTAAGCATAGATTTTATAAATTCAAAAATTAATTTAAAAATAAATGATGATATTTTTAAATATAGTATTCCAAAAAATTATGATGTAATAAGGTGAGGTTATGGTAATAGATATTGATTTAAAAGATAAAGCATATAAAGTTTATGTAGATGAAGAATTAAAAATAAATAAAGATTATGTAATTTTAACTAATACAACTTTAGAAAAACTATACTTAAATGATGTTTTACAAAAAATAGGAAAACAACCAAAAGCGATAATAGTTATACCAGATGGAGAAGAATACAAAAATCAAGAAAGCGTTAATTATATTTTAGAAGAACTATTTAAGGCTGAAATTAGTAGAAGTGATTTGCTAATTAATCTTGGCGGTGGGGTAATTAGCGATATTGGTGGCTTTGTAGCTAGTATTTATAAGCGTGGAATAAAACATATAAATATAGCTACAACCTTACTTGCTAGTGTTGATGCAGCAGTAGGTGGTAAAACAGGCATAAACAATGCTTATGGTAAAAATCTAATAGGCACATTCAAGCAACCTAGTGCTGTTTATATTTTCACAAATTATTTTAAGACTTTAAAAAAGGCTGAATTAAGTGCTGCTATGGCTGAAGTGATTAAAATGGCTGTTTGTTTTGATTTGGATTTTTATAACAAATTAAGCAAATTAAGTTTTGATGATATTTTTGATAATATCTTAGAATTTGTAGAAAAATCAATAAAAATTAAAGCAAATGTAGTAATAAATGATGAGTTTGAAGATAATCTTAGAATGAAACTAAATTATGGTCATACTTTTGCTCATGTTATAGAAAATGAGACGAATTATAAAGGCTATTTACACGGAGAAGCTGTTGCTATTGGTATGGTTATGGCTAATAAATTGGCTTGTAATTTAGGTTTAATTTCAAAAGAATTTGAAATAAGTATTTTAAATACTTTAAAGAATTTTAATCTACCTACATTTTATAAAATCAATTCATCTTCTAAATTCTATGAAGGATTTTTTCAAGACAAAAAAACTCTAAGTGGAAAAATCAACTTTATTTTACCTAGCAAAGAAGATTTAAGCATTATTAAAAATGATATTTCAAAAGATGAAATATTAAAAGTTTTAAGGGAATTTGAATGAGATTTTTATTTGCTTTAATATTATTTTTAACTAATATTTTTGCTGATACTGATATTGATTTGACAAAAAATTTAGAAGAAATTTATACTTTAAAAGAGAAAATACATAAAATTAATAACGAAATAAAAGATAATATTGTTATTAAAAACTATAAAAATTATCAAGAATATTTAAAGATAAAAAAAGAATTAGAACTAGCTAATAATGAGCTAGAAAAATCTAGTAAGGCAAAAAGAAATGAAATTTTAAATGAGGTAAAAATTTTAGAGGATAAATTAAATGTTTTAAAAGACTATGAATATTATAATATTATAAAATATTTAAATTTACCACTAGAACCTATTGAATATAAAAAAATCACTAATATATATTTAGTTTTAGAAGGTCTTAGTGAGCGTAAGAGTTTATTAAATGAAAAAATAGATTATGAAAATAAATTAAAAGATTTTTCAAATTTAGTAAGTAAATTAGAATTAAAAAAAAGTTATTTAGAAGAATTAATAAATATTGATAATAATGTTAGTTTAGAAAACGAATATTTATATACTACTAAAGAATTAAATGATTATTCAGGTGCTTTAGAAAATATCAAAAATGCCTATGAAATTTATAAAGCCAAAGTAAATAATATTTTAAAATTAATTGATGATGATATAAAAAAACAATACGATGAAGCTATTTTTTTTATAGCTGTTATGATATGTATTATTATCTCTCGTTATTTGTTGGGACAATTAATTAGAAAATATGTGGATGACAAAGATAAGGTATATACATCTCAAAAAATATTAAATATTTTTACATTTATAATAGTTTCTTTATTTTCAATATTTTATTTTGTTGAAAATATAAGCTATTTAGTAAGCGTATTAGGATTTGCATCAGCTGGTCTTGCTATTGCAATGAAAGATATGTTTATGAGCTTACTTGGTTGGGTTACATTACAATTTGGTGGCGGTTTTCATGTAGGTGATAGGGTAAAAGTTAGTAAAAATGGCGTTACTTATGTAGGGGATATTATTGATATATCTTTACTTAAAATGACTATATATGAAGATATCACTTATACTACATATACTCAAAATCGTCGTGCAGGTAGGCTTATTTATATACCTAATAATTATATTTACACAGAGCTTATATCAAATTATAATTATTCTTATATGAAAACGGTTTGGGACGGAATAGATATAGTAATAGATTTTTCAAGCAATATTGACAAAGCTAAACAAATTATTTTAGAAGCAGTAAATACTCACACTCAAGCATTTAGTGATAGTGCAAAAAAAGCAATACAAAAAATGAGAAATCATTATCAAATGAAAAACTCAGGAACTGATGTTAGAATGTTTGTATTTTTAGAGCAATATGGGGTTAAAATTTCAGTATGGTTTATGACAAATTCAAGAGAAACTTTAAAAATGCGTTCTTTGGTAAGTGAAGAAATTATTAAAAGATTAAAAGCAAGTGATGATATAAAATTAGCTTTCCCATCACAAACTATTTATATGGATAAAAGAAATAATCAGCCATTTTTAAAGGATAATAATGAAAATATATATTAAAACTTTTGGTTGTAGAACCAATATTTACGATAGCGAACTAATCAAAAGCTACATAAAAGATAATGAAATAATAAATGATGAATTGCAAGCTGATATGATAGTAATCAATTCTTGCACGGTTACTAATCAAGCTGATTTAGGCTTAAAGCAATATATAAGACATATTAAAAATCATAATCCAAATACTAAGTTCATCTTAACAGGTTGTGCTGCGGCAAGTATTGGCAAAAGCTTATATGATAGCAAAATAGTTGATGGTGTAATGGGTGCGTCTTTAAAATCAAATATAAATAAGTTTATACTAAATCCAAAGGAATTTGATTTAGGAAATCTAAATTTCATAGATGAAAAAATAGTAAGCAATTACGAAAACCATACAAAAGCATTTGTTAAAATCCAAGAAGGCTGCGATTTTGCTTGTTCTTATTGTATTATTCCTAGTGTAAGGGGCGGAGCTAGAAGCCTAAAATTAGAGCAAATTATAAATCAGATAAAAACCCTAGCTAATAATGGTTATAAAGAAGTAGTTTTAACAGGCACAAATATAGGTAGTTACGGAAAAGATTTAAATCTATCTTTAGCAAAATTGCTTAAAGAAATTAGCAAAATAAATGGGATTAAAAGAGTTCGTTTAGGTAGCATTGAGCCGGTTCAAATTGATGATGAGTTTAAAGAATTATTAGACGAAGATTTTATTGAAAAACATCTTCACATAGCCTTACAACACACAAATGAAAAAATGCTAAAACTAATGCAAAGAAGAAATAAAGCTTATAAAGACTTAGAATTATTTGAATATTTAGCTAATAAAGGCTATGCCTTAGGCACTGATTATATAGTAGGTCATCCAGGTGAGAGTGATGAAATATGGGCTGATGCTATTAATAATTTTAAGAAATTCCCTATAACTCATCTTCACGCTTTTGTGTATTCTAAAAGAGACGGGACAAAAAGCGTAGAATTAGCAAAGACTTTAGGCGAAGTTGATAAAAATATCTCAAAGCAAAGATTAAACGAGATTAAAGAAATTACTAGATTAAAAAATTATGAATTTAGAAAAAATCAAAAAGATTTAATAGTATTAGTAGAGCAGTTTAAAGACGGCTATTATCAAGGATACGACCAATATTTTAATCTAATTAAAATCAAATCAGATAAAGACTTATTAAAAACTTGGATAAATATTAAAGATTACGAGGTAGAAATTGACAAAAATAAAGCAAAAATTTAATATAAAAATAAAAATAATATTCACATGTATATTTTTAGCATTGATATCGTTAGGTATTTTTTTTATTAGTAAAAGTCCTAAAACTATATCATTATTAGAATTTGAAAATTTAAGACAATATGATTTAAAAAATGTTTATTTATATGATGATATGATTTATTTTAGCGCTAATAATAAAGATTATTCTATTTTAGCAAATGATGAAATAGTGCAAGATATTTTAAAAACTACAAGTATTAGTAAAAAAAATGATTTTGATTATTCTATAATTTTTATGTTTATTATGGTGGTGGCTTTTATTTATTATTTGTATTATCTAAAATCATTACAAAAGAAAATACCATCAAATAATAGTGCAGTTAATAGTTTTTTAAAGCCAGAATATAAATTTGTTTTAAAATCAAATACTGAATTTAATGATGTCATAGGTCAGTTTAAGGCTAAAGAAGAATTAAGAAAACTAAGTTCAATTTTTAAAATAAATAATCATTGTTTGATAAAAGGAGTTTTATTAACTGGTGCTAGTGGAGTAGGTAAGACTATGTTAGCAAGAGCGTTAGCAAATGAATGTGGGGTGAATTTTTTATATCAAAGTGCAAGTAGCTTTAATGAAATTTTTGTAGGTCTTGGAGCTAGGCGTGTTAGAGAATTATTTGACAATGCAAAAAAATTAGCACCTTGTATAGTGTTTATTGATGAAATAGACGCACTTGGCAAACAGCGTGGAAATGTTTTATCTAATGACGGAGAAAATACATTAAACGAGCTTTTAACACAAATTGATGGCTTTAGTGATTTAAATGGTGTTTTAATACTAGCAGCTACAAATAGAGCGGATATTTTAGACCCAGCCTTACTTAGAAGATTTGATAAAAAAATTCATTTTACCTTACCAAATTACAGCGACAGAATAGAGTTCTTTAAACAACTTGTTAAAAAAGATTTAATAAGTTCTGATTTTAATTTAGATTATTTAGCTTATATTTCAAAAGGTTTTAGCGGGGCTTCTTTTAAAAGCTTAGAAAATGAATTATTACTAAGAGATAGATTAAGCGAAAGAGAAATAATACATGAGATTTTAGTGATAAAGCACGGCATTAGCGAAGATTTAGAATTAAGCGAAAACGAGCAATATATTCAAGCTATTTATCAAGCAGGTAAAATCACTATGGCAAAGATTTGTGATGCGAATTTAATTTATGCTAATTTATTTACATTTGAGTATTTTTATCCAAACGAGCATATAAAATCATTTTCAGAAATAAAAAATGAAATCAAAATTCTTTTATCAGGAATGTTAGCAAATGAATTATTTTTAGGCGAAAATTACAATAATTTTTCTAAAGATAAAGATAAAATACAAGAATTAAGCAAATTTTATGTGGAATTTGAATTATCATCTTTAGAAGAAGAATGTAAAGAATATTTAAAAGCTTATGAAGAAGAGATTAAAAATACAGCAAATGAATTGCTTTTAAATAAAGAAATATTTTTTTAAAGGATAAAAATGGATAATATAAAAATAGGGATAATTACAAGTTCAGATAGAGCAAGTGCAGGAGTTTATGAAGATATTAGTGGAGCAGAGATTAGAAAAATTATGCAAGAATATTTATTAAATGAAATTGATTTTAAATACTCATTAATCCCTGATGAAGAAGAGCTGATTACAAATGAGATTATTAAAATGGCTGATGAATTTGAATGCGATTTGGTATTTACCACAGGTGGAACAGGACCAGCTTTAAGAGATGTTACACCAGAAGCAACAAAAAAAGCAATCGAGCGTGAATTACCAGGCTTTGGAGAATTAATGCGTGCAAGCTCACTTAAGATTGTCCCAACAGCAATCCTAAGCCGTCAATTAGCAGGGACAAGGGGTAAAACTCTAATAATCAATCTCCCAGGTAAGCCAAAAGCAATTCGTGAATGTATAGAGCCTATTTTTCCTGCGATACCATATTGCCTAGACTTAATGAATGCAAGTTATATAAATGAGAGCGAAAATGCACCAAAGGTATTTAGACCTAAAAATAAATAGGTTAATCATATTTGCACTAAAGGGCTATATGTATTTAATATAAGTGATTATAATAGCAAATTAAAGATTTTAATAAGGAGAGGGATATGAATAAGAAATTAGTCTTTTCTTTAACATTATTATCAGCGTTTTATCAAATTAATGCTGATGAATTAAGATTAGGAATTAATATTAATGATGGTGCCAGTAATTCTAACGAACACTTGTCTAAATGTTTTACTTTTAGTCCGGCTGATCCAACTTGGGGAAATGATAAATATAGGTATAATTTTGAGGATTGCACTAAGATTAGAAAGATAAATGACCCAGTTAATATTCAATGTGTCCAAGATAGTAGTTTGGATATAGCTACTAATCCATCATTGTTTCATCATACAAGCATTTTAACTAATAAGTCAAAAATTAGGCTTGATTTATTAAAACAATGTGGTGCTAATTATGATTATGCTAAGATATATTCGTTTTGTAAATACAATAAAAATTATTTAGGTAGTGGTGTAAATAATGATAAAAGTTATGGAACTTGCAGTTATTTTGTAGGTGATAAACATGAAAGAGTTATTAAAAATTTACTTGCTAATGCTAGTGATAATTGTAAAAAAGTATTACAAGAAGAATTAAATGATATTAAAGCATATTTAGAAAATAACAAAGTAAGAACAATAACAGAATATAATCTATATCAAAATCGTAAGCTAAACGATGTCGTTAATTTTAGAACAACTAATAAATTTAGTTTTTCTCCACAGCCTGAGTTTCGTATGAAACCAAATCAAGGTGAGCCATATGTAATGCAAGATATTTTTAAAGAATTTAAAAGTGATACAACGGGTAGGATAGAAGTTAGCACTACAGCTTACGCTAATTCTAGATTATTAATATATATGACTGAAAATTTACCAATGGATGGCGATGGTGACTGGAAAATTAAAAATTTCGCTGATTTAGTAGTTGGTAATATAAATGTTAAAGATTATTGTCATGGTATAGGTGAGGGCAATAATAGAGCACATTTGCAAAATTTTACAGAGCAAGATGGAAGTGGTAAATTAGTTGACCAAGCTGGTAATAGGTTGTTGTATTTAGATGAGAGCAATTACAATAACGCTCAAGGTGCTTGCAATATTTATAACTGGTATTATGATGCATACACAAATGGCAAGGTTACTCCTAAAGTTTTAGAATATTTATTGTTAAAAAATTCAAGGATTACTTATATAAATGACGATGAATATTTTAATGGAACAAAATCATTTAAAGAGGGTGGAAATTTAGGCGGACCTACTAAGTGTTATAACTATGATGTAGAAAGTAAAACTTATATGCATTCTAGGATAAATTATTTTGATTATTATAAACAAAGACCTTATTATACAACCGAAGCTGGTACTTCTAGTGTAACAAACAATTTCTCATTCAGTATTCATAAAACTCATGGTGATAGAAAAGGTATTTATGAGCAAGGCAAGGGCAATTTAGTAAGTATAAATGCAAGACCAGCGTTTCCTAGTGAGCAATATTTCACAAATTCTTCAATGAGTGGTGCTGTTAATGTTACATTTTACCCAGATGCAGATGCTTTATTAATCACAGATTCAGTAAATAAAGGTAGTAAAAATTTAGCTACTCAATTAAGAGTAAGTAATCTAAACGATGTGTATTTTCACCTTACAAATCAAGGTGATGTTATCCCTAAAAGAATTTCAAGGGGTAAAGAACATAAATATTACTTAACTAAATTTACATTGAAAAAGAAATTAGTTGCAGAAAATGGTAACAAATTAGATAATACTGATTTTAGCACAATGGTAGAAAATGTAAGATTAGAACTTGTCCCTAAAGAAGGAATTGATGGTTTAGGTTTAAAATTTACTGAAGGTAAATTCCAAGAATTAGTAAAAGTTAGTCAAAAAGAGCTTGATGAAGGTAAGATATTTACATTTATTCTAGAAGTTAATGAGATAGTAGATAATGATGGAGAATATGATAGACCATTATTTCAAAAAGCTAATTTTAACAAAGAAAATGGAAAATGTGTTGGAGTTGCTAAAGCACATGCTGATGACATAGTAGATGGTTGTCAATTAGGACAAGCAGAGATTAGAGTAGGTAATGTTGAAATGCCTAAAGTTACCTTTGGAACAGCTTATAATCCTAAAAATCCTGATAGTATTATAAAGAATGATAGAGTTGTAACAGGCGTACAAACAGTAAATAGTGTTTATACTAGAACAAATAATCAAGACATTTATTTAGGTTTTATAAATCCTACTAATCCTTATGATGAGCAATTTGTTAAGTTTTTTGATAAAGATGGTAATCCATTAAATGCAACCGTTTATAACGAAAATCAAAAATTAAGTGAAAAAAATGATAAATGTGATGGTTATTATTCAACTAGAAAACCTTTAACATTAAAACTAAATGATAAATTACCAGTAGGTCAAAATTATGAATTTAAATTTATAATGGCTGAATATGATGAGATAGGTAAAGAATGCTATCAATTAGGTGAAGGCACAACAAATAAATTTAGTATTAGACCAGAAAGCATAGAATATAAGGTAAATGGTAAAAATACATTTGATAAAAAAGCTGGAAAGGTTGATGATTCATATACTAATAATGATGTTGTATTTACAACTGATAAAAAAGATGATAGATTTGGTGTAGGTATAGCTGAATTAAGGGTTAATGATTCTAAAAACACTATAAAAACACTATATTTAGAGAATGAAAATGCTGAACAATTAAGAACATTAGTTGTTAAAAATACACCTATAGCTAATTTTACAACTGATGGTAATGTAAAAATTAAAACAGTGTTCCCTATGCTAACAGATGCAAAAATAGCATTAGCAGAGAGTAAATTTACTTTATCAGATTTTGTTTTAGGTATTTGTGCGAATGATAACAAAGTTCTTACAAAAGAAGATGGTATTAAAGATGCTAAAAATAATGCTAATAAAATTGATGAAAATGGTAAAATTAATTGTCAAACTCCAGGTAATGAGATAAGTGTAAATTTCACAGCTAATGAGAATTTAAATTATGCTAATGTTGAAAAAGTAGAGAACGAAGTTGGTTTGAAAAGAGATAGTTTAAATATTTTAGCGTTTAGTGATGACAATAACGATCAGCTAATGTTCCCTATTCAATTACAAAATGTAGTAAATAATGGTAGTGAGGATAAATATTTTTATAAAAAATATTCTAATGACAGTGCAAAAGTTACCTATGATTTTAAATATAGCAATATCAATGCTACTGATTTTAATAAGATAAAAGTGAATGTTGAATCAGATTTAACTTTAAGTAATAATGATAAACTTGAGTTTAATGTTACAGGTTTAAATAGTGGCTTTGATAGTAAATTATCACAATTACAACCAGAAAATAAATTAAGTGATTATGATGAAAATTTATTTAGTGCGAAAAATTATGGTAAAGTAATTTTAGGTTTGAGATATCCTAAGACTGTTAATAATAAATTTAATTTATTACCTAAATTTGTTATAACAAAGGATTCAAAAGCTAAAGTAGAAATAGGTTCTCCAGTAACTTATACAAAAGAGAAGTCTTTAGATAAAGATTATGATGTAGCGTTTACTACATTGAAATTTAAAGACATATCTTGCAAAGCAGGTGCTAGTTGCTTTAAAAATACAATTAACACCAATAAAGTTCAATTTGTGTATTTTGACGAGGCTAAAAAAGAAAGAGTTATTAAGACTAAAGATAATCCAGCAGCAGCTTCTAGTGTTGTTTATGATGGTTATTTAAGAGATTTAGCTTCACAAGTTAAATATGTGGCTGATTACGGAACTAAGGTAAATGTTTTAGATTATGATTTTGATACAAAATATAAAACACAATCTTATGTAAAAGACAATATTAAAGTTATCCCAAATGCTGGAAATAGCTATCTAGATTCTAATAATTCATTCACTATTGAAGTAGATATTAGATAATAAAATTATCAAGGCTTTACGCCTTGATAATAAAATTAAATCTTTTAATTTATACTTTTAAATTTGTATTACAAAAACTTATAAATTGATTTTAAACTTATTTTTAATTTATTTTTTAAACCTTATCAAAATTACAAAAATGCAATAATATTATTTTGATTTTATAAAATTATGTTTGTTAAAAAATATATTTTGTGTATTTTTAAATTTGTATATTTTATATTTATGAGTATGTCATTTTATGAATTTTGTATTTTTAAATGATATATTTATGTTTTTTAATTTTACATTTTTAAAAGTTTTTATAACTTTATTGCAAGCTATAAATATAATCAATAATTTTTAAAATCTTATTATATTTGTGTGTAAGTTATACTTATACATTATATTTTATATAGCAAAATCTCAACATAATAATCAAGGATAAACCTTGATTATTAAATATTTTTAATATTACGACCAAATCCGCTAAAAGTATATATTTATATTTTTTAATTTTACATTTTTAAAAGTTTTTATAACTTTATTAAGCATAATCAATTATTTTTTAAAATCTTATTATATTTTTGTGTAAGACATACTTATATAGTATATTTTGTATAGCAAAATCTCAACAAATAATCAAGGATAAACCTTGATTATTAAATATTTTTAATATTAAGCCCAAATCCGCTAAGTGCTGCAAATTGACTAGAAGTTCCTAATAATTCAAAATTATCAACACCTAAATCTTTTAAAATTTGTGCTCCTATGCCGTAGTTTTTATCATCACTTTTTTGACCTTCCATGAATATTAGCATTCCACCATTTTTTCTAAGGATATCAATAGCATTTAGTGTATCTTCTAATTTTTCAGAATTTAATATATTTAAATCCGATGAGCTTTTATAAAACTTAACTAAGTTTTTTTCTTTTTCGCCATTAAATTTGAAAACAGTATGAATATGCCCTAAAAAATCTTTATATGAAATTTTTGTTACATTGTTATGCAGTAGTTGTGTTTTTTCTTCATTTATTTTATTTATTAAACTTTCATTTTTTAGGCGATATTTAATTAAGTCTTCAATAGTAATAAGCTTAATATCATGTTCTTTTCCAAATTTAATCAAATCATCTCTTCTTGCCATTGTGCCATCTTCATTCATAATTTCACAGATTACACAAGCAGGAGTTAATCCAGCTATACGGCACATATCAACTGTTCCTTCGGTATGTCCAGTACGAACTAATACCCCACCATCTTTTGCTATTAGAGGATTGATATGTCCAGGTCTTACAAAATCATTTGCATTTGCATTAGGATTTGCAAATATTTTAATAGTTTCATTCCTTTCACTTGCACTTACCCCTGTAGTAGCATTTTTACTATCTACTGTTATTGTAAAAGCAGTTTCATGATTTGAAGTATTTTTCGGTACCATTAACGGTAATTCAAAATGTTCAGCTATTTTCTTGTCTAAAGCTACACATACAACACCTCTAGCATAACTAAGCGTAAAATTTACCTTATCAGGTGTACTAAAATCTACAGGAAATATTAAATCACCTTCATTTTCTCTATCTTCAGCATCTAACATTATTAACATATTGCCTTTTTTTAATTCTTTAATTCCTTCTTCTATACTTATAAAAGACATTTTTTTCCTTTCTATAATTAAATTAATAACGAAGTTTAAATTAAAATTATTTATAAATGCTTAGTTTTAAAAAATATTATTAAATTTATTTAAATTCACCATTTTTATTATTATTTTTAATAAAAAATATTTATATTATTGACAAAATATTATTTTTATATATAATTTCATCTTTATTTTGCATTGGGGTATCGCCAAGCGGTAAGGCAACAGGTTTTGGTCCTGTCATCCAGAGGTTCGAATCCTCTTACCCCATCCATTTTAAGTACATTAATATTTTAAATAAATATTTTTTGTTTTATTGAACGCACATTTATATGTTTAGTTTTATTGTATGATTTTAAATTTTATTTTGATATTTTAAAATATTTTTTAAAAAATACTTGACAAATATTTATTTTTAATATATAATTTCATCTTTATTTTGCATTGGGGTATCGCCAAGCGGTAAGGCAACAGGTTTTGGTCCTGTCATCCAGAGGTTCGAATCCTCTTACCCCATCCACCCTTTCTTTAACGCGAAATAGAGCAGTGGTTAGCTCGTCGGGCTCATAACCCGAAGGTCGGTGGTTCAAATCCACCTTTCGCAACCATTTCACGGGCGTTTAATCGCTATTTATATAATTAATCTTAATAATAATATCTTATTATTTTTAAATTTTGCAATCATAACATTTTAAAACTTAATTTATTCTTAAAAGTATATAATTATTTTTTTGATAATTGTTATTAGAGCTAACTTAAAAAATGGGTAAAAATGGGGTGTTTTCTTAAAGAAAACTTAAAGAATAAAATAACGATTATATCAGTGTTTAAGGGGGATTTTTTAAAATCTCGCAAAATTGTATAAATAAGACAAGGAGCAAAGCAATGGCGTGGGCTAACGCCCCCGCCCTTGCTTATGCTCTTAATTCTTTTTTAGTTATTTAGCATAGATTTTAAATATACATTTTAAACCACCTAGCGTTAAAAATTTGGCGTTTTAAAGCGTTAAGAGTAGGTTTATATGCTTTTGGCGTTAAAACGATTTTAAAGGGCTATTAAGAAAGGGAATAAATACTTTTTTAAAATAAATAGAGTTTTTAAGATTTTTAATTTTTTATGGGGTTAGGTCAAAGACCTAACTTAAAAAAAATGCTACGCATTTTTTTGCTCCGGCTTTTGTGTGAATACCACAAAAGCCTTTATGGGGGAGTCCCCCATACCCCCCCCTACATACACAAATATATAAAAATTATTAAGAGTTTAAAGGCGTTATTACACTTTCTAAAATGCTGTTTATTACAATTTTTGAAAAGTTTTTATTTCGTGTTAGATAATTGTGTGTTGTGCTTATATTTGAATGACCTAAAGTAAGCATAACGCTTTCCATACTAAGTCCTAAATGATTAATCGCATAAGTGCCGATTAAATGTCTTATGTCGTGTAATCTCATTTTAGGTAAATTATTAAGCTTTAAAAAGTTATTCCAAGCACGGCGTAAATCAATGTATTTATTGCCTGTGTCGGGGTTTGTAAAAATATAATCTTTAGGAGAATTAAACAAGGTATATTTATAATGTTCTTTTAATCTATACTTTAAAAGTGGAGTTAATGAATATTCTAAGCTTTTAGAGATTTTACAATTTTCAGAGCGTATTACATAGCTTTCATTATCAAAATCTACATCCTCCCATTTAATGCTTAAAACTTCGTTTTTTCTCCTACCGTGTAATAAAAATAAAAATATATCTTTATATTTATTATCATTATAAATTATAGATTTTATAATATCTTGTTGTATTTCTGTGCTATGTCTAAAATAGACTTTATTATCAAATCTAGGTAATTTAACTAAATTACAATAATTTTTATTAACTTCTTTCAATCGTTCGCCTAATTCTAAAGCTGTATTTAATATGGATAATATATTTTTTACAGTCTTAGGCTTATAGCCTTGATTTAATAAATTATTTGCAAATGTTTGTAAATAAATAAAATCAATATCATTTAAGTTTTTATTACCGATTTCGGTTTCATTAAAATGTTTTAAATAGGTATGGTAATTACTTAAATATGTAGTAGGCTTTAAAGTATTTGAATACATATCAAAATAAATTATAAACAATTCTTTTAATAACATTAAAAATCCTTTCTATGATACAAAACTATGATAATATATATCATAAACATCTTTATTTAAATTTTTATCATAATCTAATACATAAGTATTATTTTTAATAATGTCTTGTTTATATATCTTATTATTATCACCATAATGATTTATAATTGTTTGTTGTTTAGTATAAGATATAGTTTTTCCTAATAAAGATATATTAATATAAATATCGCCCTTTTTACGATTTAAATTATAATTAATAAAACATTTTTCATTACTAAAAAAAGCAAAAAAACAATCAGATAAGTCTTTATAACCTAAGTTAATAAGATGATGTCTTATTTTACGATAAACAATAATAGGAAAACGATAATTATTACAAGTTTTTAAATGTGAACGAGTAAAACGCCTAATTTTATAATTAATATACCAAGCGTGCAACTTGTTAATTTTATAGTCTTTATTATGTATATTTCTAAATGTTTTAAAAATATACTTAGTAATATAAGCACAAGTGTCGTTAATATTTGTTTGAAAGCCTTGAGTATCGCCTTTTAATATTTGTTCCTTAGATAAACCTTTTTGAGTATGATTTTGGGGAGCAGGACAACATTCTTTAAATATTTTTCTTAAATATTTTATAAGGTTTTCATCATTAGGAACGAACCATAAACAATGTAGATGAGGAACTCCGTTTTTATGTGGCTCTGGAACTTTTATAAAATCGTGACAAATATTTTTATATTTGTTAAGATATCTATCACGCATTTTTTTATGCTGATAATTTAATATATTATAGCAGTCTTTGATATTTAAAGGCTTTTTTAAATCATATTTATATCTTAAATATTTAGGGATTTCATTATTTAATCTAGTTTCGTTAAACTCTTTATAATCACCCTTAAGCATTCTACGATAACAACCATCTAAAGTAATAGTAATAAAGATAGGAATATATGTTAAAATACATTGATTATAAGAACCATATAAATCAATTATATTAAGTAATTCATAAGAGTATTTTATATTAATATTAGCATTATATGATATATCAAAAATGCTTAATTTTTCGTCATTAGAATTATTTTTCAACTTAGCACATTTTTGGAATGTAAAAGTTTTTAAAAGCTTTTTTTGACAATAGATTAAATCATCATCACTAATAGAATATTTATTCAATTTAAAAACCTTTAGGAAACCTTAAAAACTTATGTTTAATAAATAATTCTTTATTTTTTATTTTTTTTGATAAGATATAAATACCACACATAATTTCATTATAAGAATATAAAGAATTTGAAACATTGTTTTCAATAAAAGAGCTTGTAAGCATATTTAAATATAATAATTTAGAATGCAAATCATCATTACTTAAAATGTCATTAAAAAGCGTTTCAACTTCATTAATAGTCTCTTGATTAAATTGAAAATATTCATATTCTTTAATTTTTCGTTTTTTCTTTTTTAACATTTTAAATCCTTATTGGTTATTAATAAAGATTAATTAAATAATAAATATTAGATAAACAGAGACATATATTTCTCATAACCCGAAGGTCGGTGGTTCAAATCCACCTTTCGCAACCAGTAAAAAAGCATTCGTTTTATAAATCTTTAAGGTTAAAATATGACAAATATTGAATTATGTAGTTTTATAGATACATCAATACAAACACTTTACAATTGGAAAAAATACAAACCTAATTTATATCAAATTGTTATGGATTTTAAAAATAATGTAGCTAAAAATACAGTAAATTATAATAAAAAAGATAATGAAGAAATATTTGTTTTAATAGAGCAATTAAGTAAAGAAGAAAGAGAATATTATACAGCAGTCATCAAAGCTGATATTTTAAAGAAAAAATTAAATAAATGAATTTATATTTTATGATACAAAGTTTTTTTAAGTAAAAAAACAAGAAAAAAATATTACTTGAAATCAAATTAAAAATAATAAACAAAAAATTAGGAAATTAAAATGGCAACATTATTTATGATTATATTAATAATATTTTTTGCAATACTAGCAAAATATGCACTTTCAGAAACTAAGATTTTAAAATTACGAGAAAAAGCAGGACAAGTAAAAATTAAAGACGAATTTAAACAAAGACTAAAAGAAGAAACAAATAAAGAAATAATGCTAAATTTAAAAGATAATTTAAGATATGAGATTATAAAAGATTTAGAAAAAGATTACAAAAAGATAATTGAAAAATTAGAACAAGAAAACAAAGAACTCAAAGAAAAATTAAACAAACAAAAAGAAAATTATAAAGAATATTTAAAGAATAAAGAACAAAACATCAAAAAAGGACAAGATTACGAATTTAAAATTAAAACTTTTTATGAAAATTTAGGATACAAAGTATATCCTAATGGTTACATAAATAAAAAGAACGATAAAGGCATTGATTTATTAGCTTATAAAAACAATGAACTACATTTAATACAATGCAAATGCTATAAAAATCCACCTAAACAAGAACTAATAAGAAAATTTATAGGAGATTGTGAAGTGTATATAAAAAATAATCAACATAAATTAAAAAACAAAACAATATATAAAGATTTTGTAACAAGCTGTAAGAACAAAGACTACGGAGTTATAAAATATTTAGAAGAAAATAAAAATATAATTAATTATTTGATAATAGAGTAATCATAATTTATTTAAATTATTATAATCGTCTTTCTTAAAAAATATATGCAATATAAAAATTTTAATTTTGTTATCTTTTATAGTATAAATTGATTTTGGTTTTTTTTGTTCAAATTTTAAAAAGTTTTATAATTGTTAGTAAAATTATTTTGTTTTTTAGTAATGATTTTATATTTTTATCATTAAAAGCTATTGTAAGTATTTTTATAAAATTTAAAATAATTTTGTATTACATTTTTTAAAAATAAGTTTTATTTATTTTTTATTTTTTTTAGCTTTTATATAACAAATATATAATTTTATATTTTTTATTTAAATTTATTTTTTTAGTATTAAATAGTTGAAAAATTTATTATTAAATATATTTATAGTTATAAAGATGATAACTTAAATTGTTTATTATAATATTTATTGTATTTGTTTTGTGAACTAATATTTTTTTATTAATGAAATATAAAATTTTATTTTTTAAAAATATATGATTTATTTTTTATAATTTTGTAAAAAGAATTCAAAATAGGAAAATCCTATTTCAAATTCTAAACACAAAATTATTAATAAACTTCCACATATACCATACCATCATCAGTATATCTTGCACTATAGTCTAACCATATCTCTTTAACTATACTAAAATTTTCAGTTTCTTTTAATATGAGTTTGTTTGTACAATTTATCTTTTTTACTTCTTTATCAATTTTATTAGTCATAAAACTTGAATATGAAATATCATAAGCATCTAATGTTTTTGATTGTTCTAATAAAATTTCAGTTAAAAGCTGTGTTACCTTCTCATCATCACAACTAGGTATAGAACCACAACCTATACAAAATGCACTAACTACAATTAAAGAAAAATATATTTTTTTCACGATATATCCTTATATAATTTGTAAAATTTGTTGATAATTGTATTGTCTAACTTTTTTGCCAATATTTATAATATCAATAATCCACCATATAATTCCTATTGCAAACATACAAGTAATGAATTTGAGTATAAAAATAAGTATGCCTAAACCAATAGAGCCAAGATAAAATCTATCTACATAAAACATAGCACATATAATTCCAGTAGTAGGATTTTTAAGCTTTGCAGCAAGTAGTTTATCTGAAAAGTTTTTTCTTTCAGCATCGCTCATTCTTCCTAACTTTTCTCTTAAATTAATTACAGCCATTCCGTCTTTTGGCAACTTGTCTTGAATACTCATTAAAATACTATTCGTATCCATTTACACTCCTTAATAAAAAATTAAAGCCATATAATACCCCCCCCCCAATCTTAAAAGTAGCTTAAAATAATTTTAAAATATTTAAAACAAAAATTATCTTATTTAGGCTACAATGAAACTACATTTTAATTTTAAGGAGAAGTTATGAAAAAAGTTGGTATTTTTTATGCTACAAAAGGTGGTACTACTAAAGCTTTTGCAGAGCAAATTGCAGCAAAAATTGGTGCTGATGTTATAAATATTAAAGATGTTGAAATAAACGCATTATCAGAATATAAAACTTTAATCTTAATGAGTTCAAGCTATTTTTTTGGTGCTTTGGCTGATGATTGGGGAAGTAAAGTAAAATTATTAAATACTATTGATTTTAGCGATAAAAATGTAGCTATCGTAGGTGTTGGCGGACAAGAAAGACATCCTGATAGTTTTTGCTCTGGTGTAGCTGATTTTTATGATAAATTAGCTTTTAGTGGAGCAAGATTTATAGGCGAAGTTTGCTCAAGTGATTATAACTACACATTCTCAAGATTACAATTTGGAAAAGCTTTAAGAGGACTTTGCCTTGATAAAGCTGATGGGGATAAAAACGAAGCAAGAATTAATGCTTGGGTTGAAAATATTAAAAAATATTTATAATTTTAAGGAAGCCAAGCTTCCTAAATTAGTAATGTTGGCATTTTTTAAACACTTATATTTAATATTTATTTTTAGACTTTGTTATGATAAAAAAGGTAATTTTTTATTATTTTTATTTCAATTAGTTTCAGCGTTTTTTGTTTTTGTAACTTTTATTGTGATAGTTTTATATAGTTTAGAATATATAAGCGATCATACAAAAAATCTTAATGAACTTAAAAAGGCTGAAGGTGTATTGTATGATATAGAAAAGATAGTTTATAAGAAAATATTTAGAAGTAGAACTGATTACATAATATGGCATTATAAAATGATTGATAATAATAAAAATCACAAAACTTTCATAGCAAGAGAAGATAAAAGTTATGCAAAAAATCTCATAGGGCAAAAAGTAGCTATTTACTATGTTCCTAGCATATTTTATCCAGAAATAAGGCAATTAGAATCAAATGGCTTTATTTATGAGCGATACAAAGTAAGAGATAATTATGAAGATTTAAAATATATTTTCCCATTTTTTATATTTTTTGCGAGTATATTTTATATGCTAAATATTAAAGGTAAATACCCTGATGATTATGAATTACCATTACTTAAACATAGCATAAGGCTGAAGACTTTTAATAAATATTTTTTGATTTTATTAATTTGGTTTATTTTTATAATTGCAGCGTTTAAATATAGTGATGAAATTATTATAATGTATTTTTTAATTATTTTAAATCCTATAATTACGCTAGTTTTTGAGCTAAAATTTAATTTAATCAAAATTAATTTTTATGATGATTTTTTAGAATTTGAATATGGATTTTTCTTATTTAAAGTCAAGTATAAGAAAATAAAATATATAGATTATCAAGGAATTTATATTCAAACTAAATATATTAATTTTATTATTAATACAAATAAATTGAGCGAAGATGATTTGGATTATTTAGTTATAAGTTTAAAAAATAATTCCTAATTAATAAAATTAGGAATTTTAAAAATTTAGTTATTAAATAGTCCATTAACACTTTCATTATGATAAACACGGCGAATAACTTCACCAAAAATAGGAGCCACACTTAAAACTGTTATTTTTTTGCATTCTTTTGTAAGCGGTATAGTATCGGTTACTATTAACTCATCTAAAGCACCATTTTCTATTTTTTCATATGCACTTCCACTTAAAACTGGATGGGTGCAACATGCTATAACATTTTTTGCACCTCTATTTTTGAATGCATCAGCAGCCTTAATAATAGTTCCTGCAGTATCAATCATATCATCAACTATAATTACATCTTTTCCATCAACATCACCTATGATATTCATAACTTCACTTTCATTAGCTTTTTCACGGCGTTTATCAACTATAACTAAATCTAAATTTAATGCCTTAGCAACACTTCTAGCACGAACAATTCCACCTGTATCAGGACTAGCAACTACAGCATTACTTAAATCTCTTTGTTTTAAATGTTCGTTAAAAATAATACTTCCGTATAAGTTATCAACAGGGATATTAAAAAATCCTTGAATTTGACCAGCGTGTAAATCAATAGTAGCTACACGGCTAATTCCTGCAGTTTGCATTAAATCAGCTACTAATTTTGCACTAATTGGAACTCTAGGAGCTGCTTTTCTATCTTGTCTAGCATATCCAAAATAAGGAATTACAGCAGTGATTGAATTAGCTGAACTTCTTTTTAATGCGTCAGTTAATATTAATAATTCCATTAAATTATCATTTGCTGGTGCGCAAGTGCTTTGGATAATAAATACATCTTTACCACGCACACTTTCTCCAATTTGAACACTAATTTCTCCATCACTAAAACGCTTAACTCCAGCATCACTTAAATTACAATCAAGCCTTTGGGCAACCTTTTGAGCAAAGTTAATATTTGCTGAACCTGAAAAAACGGTATAACCTCTCATAACAAAACCTTTCTTAATTAAAGTTCTAAATCTTAATTATACACAAGAAATCTTATATAACAATTTGTTACAATAAGTTACAAATATAACATTTTATTACACATATTGTATTAAGTGTTATTTTTTTTGTATTAATCTAAAAAACTCAAATTATTATGAAAGGAAAATTATGGAATTTACACCTAATTTTAACCCACTTGGCAACATTTGGTTAAGTGCATTAGTAGCGTTTTTACCTATACTTTGCTTTTTTCTTTGCCTAGTGGTTTTTAAGACAAAAGGTTATGTGGCAGGTTTTTTAACCGTTGTTACAGCCATTCTCGTTGCAGTTTTTGCTTATAAAATGCCGTTAAATGCTGCATTTGCTAGTATTATAGTAGGTTTTACTACTGGTATTTGGCCTATTGCTTGGATTATAATAGCAGCTATTTTTCTTTATAAGCTTTCAATTAAATCAGGTCAATTTGAAGTAATTAAACAAAGTATTATGACAATTACGCCTGATCATCGTATTCAAGTAATCATCATTGGATTTTGTTTTGGAGCATTCTTAGAAGGTGCTATTGGATTTGGTGGCCCTGTTGCAATTACTGCTGCTTTACTCGTTGGTTTAGGTCTTAGACCACTACAAGCAGCTGGATATTGTATGATAGCAAACACAGCTCCTGTTGCATTTGGTGCTATTGGTATTCCAATTATTGCTATGGCACAAGCTGTTGGGGTAGAACAACATGAAGTTGCTGCTATGGTTGGTAGAATTTTACCTCCGTTTAGTTTTTGTATTCCATTTTTTATAGTATTTTTGATGGATGGTATAAAAGGTATTAAAGAAACTTTCCCTATTGTATTTGTTGCATCTATTTCTTTTGCTATAGCACAATTTTTATCAGCAAACTTCTTAGGTGCTGAATTACCTGATATTATTTCAGCTATTGTTTCTTTGGTAGCTACTGCTGTTGCTGCAAAAACATTTAAGATTAAAAATATTGTAAGATTTGATGATAAAAAAGATTTTAGTGATGTAAAAACTTTAGGCATTGGAGAAATTATTTATGCTTGGTCACCTTTCTTATTATTAATCGTTTTTGTTGTTGTTTGGACTCAACCTTGGTTTAAATCATTATTTGGAACTGACGCAGCTTTAGCATTTACAAATCTTAAATTATCATTTGCTAGTTTAGGTGATTTAGCAGTTATTAAACCATCACTTGTAGAAGGAGGAAAAGCAGGAACTCAACCATTAGGATTAGGAATTTCTTTAATTAATACTCCAGGAACAGCTATTTTATTTGCTGCGATTGCAAGTATATATATTTTAAAAGTAAAAGCTAGTGATGCTAAAGTATGCTTTAATGATACTTTAAGAGAAATGGCGTTTCCTATTTTAACTATTGGTTTAGTTGTTGGTTTTGCAAAAATTACTGATTACAGTGGAGCTAGTGGAACATTAGGAATTGCATTATCACAAACTGGTGGAGCATTTACATTCTTCTCTCCTATTATAGGTTGGATTGGAGTGTTCTTAACAGGTTCTGATACAAGTGCAAACCTTTTATTTGGTTCTTTACAACAAGTTACAGCTCATCAATTAGGATTTCATGACACATTATTCTTAGCTGCAAATAGTGCAGGTGGTGTTGTTGGTAAAATGATATCTCCACAAAGTATTGCAGTTGCTTGTGCTGCTGTTGGCCTTGTAGGACGCGAGAGTGAATTATTTAAATATACAATTAAATATTCAATAGCTATGATTATTATAATTGGAATTTGGGTAAGTGTAATTGCATATTTTATGCCTGGAATTATACCACCTAGTATTCCTGTTAAGTAATTTATAGTAGCATTCCTAAATGGATAAATTAAGATACTTAATTAGGAAAAATTTAGGAATTTATTTTATGGTTATTGCTAGTTTTGCATTTGCACTCATGGGGTGCTGTGCAAAACTACTTTCTGATGAGCTTCCTAGTGTAGAGGTAATGTTTTTTAGAAATTTTATAAGTTTGATTTTTATATCTTATTTGATTTATAAAATTCCTTATAAAAAACATGGTGGTAAATTTTTATTACTTGCTTTTAGGGGATTTGCAGGTACTATATCCCTATATGCATTTTTTTATAATGTATCTAATATATCTCTTGGTGGAGCATTTGCATTTCAAAAAACAAATCCATTATTTGTAACATTAATAGCATTTTTATTTTTGCATGAAAAAATAAGTTTAAAAGGTATTTTTTGCTTAATTTTAGCATTTACTGGAGTTTTATTAATAGTTCAACCATTTGCACCAGAACATTTACATACTGGTTTTGATTTAAAAAATTCATTACTAGGTATAGCAAGTGGATTTTGTGCAGCACTAGCACTTACTAGTGCTAGAGAATTGGGTAAATTTTACAATGTTGAAATAATAGCGCTTAGTTTTTTTGCAATGGGAGTAATTTTACCAACTTTATCAATGTTTTGCGCTAATTTTTTAAGTGCTGAAAATTTAAATAAATATGATTATCTTTTTTCACATTTTGTAGTGCCTAGTGGATTTTTTACTTGGTTTTTAATAATAGCTATAGGAGCTTTATCGTGTTTTTATCAAATGCAAGTTACAAAGGCTTATAAAGCAACGAAAAAAGCTGGAGTTGTAGCAGGTGTAAGTTATCTTGATGTTGTTTTTACGCTTTTTTTAGGATTGTTTTTGGGTGATGATTTACCAAGTTTTGTAGTTTTAACAGGTATAATCTGCGTTTTAATAGGTGGTATAGGAATAAGTTTAAGTAAGGATAATAAAAAATGAGAAAAATTATATTATTTGCAGGACCTTGCGTTATAGAAAGTCCTGAAATTGTTACAGAAGTTGCAAAAAGATTGGAAAAAATTGCAAAACATCCACAAATTGATTTTTATTTTAAATCAAGTTTTGATAAAGCAAATCGCACAAGTTTAGATAGTTTTAGAGGACCTGGACTTGAAAAAGGTTTGCAGATTTTAGCTGATATAAAATCTAAATTTGGATATAAAATAATTACAGATATTCACGAGAGTTATCAAGCTGAAATTGCAGCTCAAGTTGTTGATACTCTTCAAATTCCAGCTTTTTTATGCAGACAAACTGATTTATTAGTTGCAGCCGCTAAGACTAAAGCTATTATAAATATTAAAAAAGGTCAATTTTTAAATCCAAGTGATATGAAATATAGCGTAGCAAAAGTAGCACAGACTAGAGGGTATGATTATAAAACTAATGATGAAAGTTTTTTTGCTTGCTCTGATATTGGAGAATTATCATTTAAAGATTTAAAAGATGAAGATTTTTCAAAAGCTCATCAAATGGCAAGAGAAGCCGGTGTTTTAGCGGTTGAGCGTGGAACTAGTCTTGGATATGGGAATTTAGTTGTTGATATGAGATCTCTTAAAATTATGAGAAATTTCGCACCTGTTATATTTGATGCTACACATAGCGTTCAAATGCCTGGAGCAGCAGGTGGTAAGAGTGGTGGAGATAGTTCTTTTGTATTGCCTTTAGCAAGAGCTGCTGCTGGAGTTGGTGTTGATGGATTTTTCTTTGAAACACATTTTAATCCGTGTGAAGCTTTATGCGATGGACCTAATATGGTAGCTACTAGCAAATTAGAAGAGAAAATTAATTTATTATTGAAAATATTAAATAAGGAATAAGTATGAATATTATTGAAGGACAATTAAAATTAAATGGTAATGAGAAATTTGCCATAATAAACGCTAGATTTAATAGTTTTATAACTGATAAATTAGTTGAAGGTGCTAAAGATGCTTTTGTTCGTTTTGGTGGAAATGAAAAGAATTTAGATTTAATTTTAGTTCCTGGTGCTTTTGAATTACCTTATGCTTTAAAACAAGCAGTGAAGAAAAATTATGATGGAATAGTGGTTTTAGGTGCTGTTATTCGTGGAGATACCCCACATTTTGATTATGTATCAGCAGAATGCACTAAGGGTGTTGCAGCTATAACTTTAGCAAATGATACTCCAATTAGTTTTGGTGTTCTTACAACAAACACTACAGAGCAAGCTATGGATAGAGCAGGAATTAAAAGTGGCAATAAAGGTTATGAAGCTATGGTAACTACTATTGAAATGCTAAATTTACAAAGAGTTCAAAATGGCAACTAGACATCAAGCTAGAAAAACGGTTGTAAGTTTATTGTATTCATTTGATTATGTTCAAAATAGTGAGCATGTAAATGATTATTTAGAAGAGCATAAAATAAGAAATGCTATTCGTGAATGGGCTTTAGAATTATTTAACGGCGTTCAAGCAAATCTATTAAAAATAGATGAGTGTTTAAAAGGTATTTTAGAAAGCAATGAAGTTAGTAATTTAGGTGGTATGGAAAAAGCTATTTTAAGACTTGGTGTTTATGAATTGCTTTTTACAAAAACAGATAAAGCTGTTGTTATAAATGAAGCTATTGAACTAGCTAAAGAATATGCAAGTGATAATGCACCTAAGCTTATTAATGGTGTATTAGATAAAGTTAGAAATTAGTCAAGTTAAACTTGACTAAAATTTGTTAAGGATTTTTATGAATATTTATGTTATAAATTTAAAAACTTCCGTAGATAGATTTGAAAAAATGAATAAAGAGATAGAAAAATTACCACAAAATATGAAAGATAAATTCATATTTTTTAATGCCATTGATGGTCGGGGGGGGTAATAACGAGTTTGTAAAATTTAAAAAATACTACGAAAACTCTTTATTTACTTATATTTTAGGTAGAGCATTAACTGATTGTGAAAGAGCATGCTTTGCATCACATTTTTTGTTATGGCAAAAATGTATAGAAGAAAATGAGCCTATTATTGTATTAGAAGATGATTTAAAATTCAGTGATGAATTTAATGAAAATACATTAAATTTAATTTTAAATTCAAAATATGATTATGTAAGATTATATAAATTATTTGATAAAAAAATATATAAAATTAATAATAATTTTTATAAAACATATAAAAAATTAAGTGGAGCCCAAGCATATTTATTAAAACCTAATGCTGCTAAGAAATTTATAAAATATGCTAGATATTGGGTTTATCCTGTAGATGATTATATGGATACTTTCGGTTTACACGGTGTTTTAACTATACTTTATCAGCCATTATTAGTGAGTGAAAATTATAGCGAAAGTACGATTTTACATAAGGATTATAATGTTCTTGTAGTTAAAAAAATCACAAGAGAAATTTTTAAATCTTTAATTTTTATCCGTACTTTATTTTTTAGATTATTTTATAAATATTAATCTTTTAAATTTAAAATCACAATTTTTAGGGGAGCGAAAGCTGAGAGTAGGCGTAATAGTCTTGACCCTTTGAACCTGTTTGGGTAATGCCAGCGTAGGGAGATGCAAAATTTTCTAATCCTTTCTTAGCATTCCCATAAATTGATTTTATGGAGAGTTGTATGGGTAATTTTTTCTTGTGGCTTGGAGCTAGTATTTCGCTAGCTGAAATTGAAGCCGGTAGTTTATTTTCAGGTCTTATTTTAAGTGATTCTTTATTTGCTATATTTTTTGGACATTTTTTAGGTGGAATTTTATTTTTTGCTATGATGTATATTAGCACTAAACTAAAATGCAATGCTATGGGTAGTCTTAAATATTTTTACTCACAAAATGGCAAAATATTCTTTTCATTTTGCAATTTTCTAGCTTTAATTTGCTGGAGTGCAGTTATGATTATGAGTGCAGCAATACTACTAAATGGACTATATCCAAATACAAATTTTAACTTAGTAGCAATTTTATTATCATCACTTTTAATAATATGGCTATTCTTAAAACAAAATTTATTAATGTTAATAAATAATTTTATAGTTTGCATACTTTTTTTGATAGTAATTTATATTTTTTATAACTTAATTAATCTTAATTTAAACCAAATAGAAGTTAATAAAATAAACTTGATAAATGCTATTGAACTAAGTATTGCTATGCCAATTTCTTGGCTTGCATTAGTTGGTGATTATACAAAATATTTTAAAAATCCAATAAAAGATAGTTTAGTAGCTTCAGTCGCGTATTTTCTAGGAAGTTCACTTATGTATATAATTGGATATTTAACTATGAAATACTATAACGACCTTTCTAGTTTTTTAATCACTTTAAAATTATCAATGTTAATAATATTTTTGATTATTTTTTCAACAATAACAACAACATATTTAGACATTTTTTCAGCTAATGAAAGTATTAAAAATATAAATAATAAATTTGGTAATAAAATTACAATTTTATTAATAATATTTATTGCTTTATTAATAGCTATTTTTATACCTTTTTCTTTATATGAAAATTTTTTATATACATTAAGTTCAGTATTTTTACCTATGGCATCGGTTATGGTATGTGTATATTGTTTTAAACTAAAAAATTCAGCTAAATTAAATTTTTTAATTTGGTTTATTGGATTTTTAATTTATCAAATACTGATTTATTTTGATTTTTTAGCATCAATTTTAACTTTTTTAATCATTTTAATTTTAACCTTAGGAGGAGAATATGTATCAAAACATTATGCAAAAAACAAGAAATCATAAAACTTTAGTAGAAAGTATTACAAATTATGTAACGATAAATGACTCAGCTAACGCTATTTTAGCTGTTGGTGGCTCACCTATTATGGGAGATTTTTATGAAGAAGTTGGCGAAATTGTTACAATTAGTAATGCGGTTTTGCTAAATATCGGGCAGTTAAACGACAATCTAATAAAAGCCCATAAAAACGCAGCCTTAAAGGCAAATGAATTAAATATTCCTATTGTTTTTGACCCCGTTGCAGCAGGAGTTAGTAATGCAAGAAATAATTTATGTAAATATTTAATACAAAATATAAAGTTTTGTGTAATTAAAGGCAATGCAAGCGAGATAAATTATCTAGTAAATAAGACATTAAATACAAGTGGCTGTGATAGTAGTGATGAAATAAATCAAAATGATTTAGAAAAATACATTGATTTTGCTAAAAAACATAAAACTATTTTGGTAATCACAGGTAAAAATGATTTTATCATCAATGAAACAAATGTTTTTATGCTAAGCAATGGTTCGGCAATGCAGACAAAAATCACAGGTGCAGGTTGTATGCTAGGCAATATCTTAGCCGTTTTTGTAGGGGCAAATGATGATAAATTAAATGCCGTAATCACAGGCATAAGTGCATTTAACATAAGTGCTGAAATAGCCGAAACTAAAGCAAATGGCACTATGTCGTTTAAAATGCACTTAATTGATGAGTTAAGCAAAATTGATGGAATTACCATAAAAGAAAGGATAAAAATTGAAAAACTTAGATGAAATTTTAAGATTTTATGCAATTAGTGATGATATATACACTAAAGAAGATGAATTATTAGATATTTGTGAGATTTTATTTGCAAATCATGTAACTTGCTTTCAAGTAAGAAATAAAGCGAATAATTATAGCCTTAATACACTTTTAAAATTAAAAAATCTTTGTGAAATAAAAAAAGTAGCTTTAATAATAAACGATGATTTAGACCTTGCAATTAAGCTAAATGCTGATGGTATTCATCTAGGACAAAGCGATATAAACAAAAATCTAAAAATACCAAAAAATATGTTTTTAGGAATAAGTGCAAGTAATTATGAAGAAGCGTTAAAAGGCTTAAAATTAGGAGCGAATTATCTAGGCATTGGAGCAATTTATGAGAGCAATACTAAAAAAGATGCAAAAATGCTAAGCAAAAATGACCTAATAAAAATAGTGCAAGAAATAAACATGCCTAAAGTTGCAATAGGAGGATTAAATTATCAAAATATAGACAATTTAAAAGAATTTAAAATAAAAAATATAGCTTGTATAAGTGCGATTTATGAAAATCAAAATTATAAAGCAAATTGCGAAAAATTATGGAAAAAGATTTCTCTTTTATAATTGACCTTGATGGCGTAATCATTGATAGCGTTGGCTTTTGGCAAGAATTAGCTAATGGATATAATTTAGATGATTTAAGTTTTTATGATGGGCTTAAAAAAATTGATGAATTAAACAAAACTAAATTAAGTAAAAAAATCATTAAAACTTGCATTGATTTTTATAGCAAAGAAGCTAATTTATGTATAGGTGTAAATGAGTTTTTAGCAAAATTTAGAGCTTATAAAAAGTGTATTTATACAGCTAGTCCATTTGCAAAACTTGTTTTAAAAAGATTTGATATTTTAGATGAATTTGTTTTCATTCAAGATGAAAGAAAATATTTAAAAACTACTCAAATAGCTTTAAAAACTTGTATGAATAAGCTAAATACTAATAAATTTATTTTAATTGATGATAGCTTTAAAATAATTGATTTAGCTAATAAAAACGACATTTTTAGCGTTGGAATCAATTGCGAAAATGCAACAATAAATATTAAAAACATAGGAGAATTAAATGAAAAAGATATTAAGTATAGCTGGAAGTGACCCATCTGGTGGGGCTGGGTTGCAAGCTGATATAAAGACAATTCAAGCTCATAAAATGTATGCAATGAGTGTAATTACAGCTCTAACTGCTCAAAATACTAGCGGAGTTTTTGGCGTTTTAAGGGTTGATGCAGATTTTATAAAAGCTCAAATAAAAGCTTGTTTTGATGAATGTGAAATAGATTTTATAAAAATCGGAATGCTTTATGATGAAGAAATTATAAATTGTGTTAAAAATACTCTAAATGGATATAGTAAAATCGTATTAGATCCAGTAATGGTATCTACAAGTGGTGCAAGATTGCTTGATGAAAGGGCGATTAATGCTATAAAAGATTTTGCAAAAAATGTTTATTTGATTACTCCAAATTTATATGAAGCTGAAGTTTTATTGGGCGAAAAAATCACAAATGAAAAAGATGCAATAAATGCAGCAAAAAGTCTAGAAAAAACTCTAAATTGTAAGGTTTTGTTAAAAGGTGGACACTTAAAAGCAAGTGATTTTTTAAGCGAAAATGGTGAAATTACGATTTTTAAAGGCGAAAAAATAAAAAATATTGTAACTCACGGCACGGGTTGCACTCTAAGCTCTGCAATTGCTTGTAATTTAGCTTTAAACGAAGATATTAAAACAGCTTGTAAAAATGCAAAAGATTATGTAAGTAATGCTTTAAAAAATAGTTTTAGTTTTAATTCTAGCGTTAAATTATTAAATCATAATTTTATTTAAATTTAATTATTATTTATAATTAGGGATTATTTTTTAAAATAAGTAATCCTTAATAAAAGATATAGATATTTTTTAAAAATATTTATTTTTTATTTTCATCTTGTATTATTTAATAATTTTTCCCATTAATATTGTGTCATAGGTTATTTTAGCGTCATTAATATTATAATGCTTAATTAGGTAGTTTATTTTAACTTTTGAAAATATTCTATTGTAAGTTCTTAGTTTTTGGTTTTGGTCTATTATGAATTCTTTTACCAATTTCATTATACTTAGATTATAATATATATCATAAGAATTTTTAAAAATAGTACTAAAAATACGCATACAAAAATCTTTACCATCTTCTATTTTTAACAATAAATTTATGGTTTTTGTAATAGTAAGTTTTTAAAATACTTTTTTATTACTAATTTGTTTTCCTTATATTTGAATTTTATTTTCAAATTAATTTAAATAATATTTTATAATAACAAGTAATCATAAATTTAATTATAATATTTTCGGAGGTTTTTTATGTCAAAATTAATAGCGTTTTATTCTAGAGCAGGGGAAAATTATTTTAGTGGTTCTTTAATAAATATTGAAATCGGAAATACCGAAAAAGTAGCAAAAATTATTGCAAGCATTATTTGTGCTGATTTATTTAAGATTGAACAAGAAAATCCTTATTCTAACAATTATAATGTTTGCATAGATGAGGCAAAAAAAGATTTGTATTTAAATGTTAGACCTAAAATACTTAATATTCCTAGCGATATTTTAAAATATGATGAAATTTATTTAGGTTATCCTAATTATTTTGGGACTATGCCTATGGCTATTTATGCTTTTCTTGAAAAATTTGATTTTAAGGGTAAAAAGATTTATCCTTTTTGCACCCATGAAGGAAGTGGTATGTCTAATACAGAAAAAGATATTGCAAAAACAGCAAATGGTGTAAAGGTTGAAAAAGGTTTGGCTATACATGGTAGTTTTGTAGATAAATCAGAATGTATTATTAAAAATTGGTGTAAAAAGGAAATTTATGAATAAAAGTGTAATTTTATGGACTGGTGCAGGTCAAATTGGCACTGCTATTGCTAGAAGAATTGGATATGGTAAAAAAATTATTGTGGGTGATAAAAATATCAATAATGCTAATAATACGGCAAAAATTATGAAAGAGGCAGGTTTTGATATAGAACCTATGGAGGTTGATATTTCTTGTAGAAAATCTATTTTAGAATTAATATCAAAGGGTCTTAGTTATGGCGAAATTTCTATGCTTATAAATTCTGCTGGGGTTTCGCCATCACAAGCTTCAATTGAAGTTATATTAAAGGTAGATTTATATGGTACTGCAGTTTTGCTTGAAGAAGTTGGAAAGGTAATTTCAAAAAATGGTGTAGGTGTTACTATTTCTAGTCAATCAGGGCATAGAATGAAACAATTAACACCTAAAGAAGATTTAGAACTTGCGTGTTCTCCTACTGAAGATTTACTTTCATTAGAAATTTTAAAACTTGAAAATATTAAAGATACTCTTCATGCGTATCAATTGGCAAAACGCTGTAATGAAAAAAGAGTTATGATGGAAGCTAATAAATGGGGTAGTAGGGGTGCTAGAATTAATTCTATTTCTCCAGGTATAATTGTTACCCCACTTGCTATTGATGAATTTAATGGGATAAGGGGTGATTTTTATAAAGAAATGTTTGCTAAATGTCCAGCTGGTAGAGCAGGAACTGCTGATGAGGTAGCTAACGTAGCTGAGCTTTTAATGAGTGAAAAGGGTGCATATATAACAGGTGCTGATTTTCTTATAGATGGTGGTGCAACTGCTAGTTATTTTTATGGTTCTTTAAGACCTAAGGATTATCATTAAAGTTAATATAGAAGATTAAGGATAATCCTTAATCTTTACTTCTTCTTATAAAAGTCGGTTCATCATAATTAATATTTTTGTAATCAAGTTTGTTTATACCACCACTAACTCTTTGTATATGAGCTTGTTTCATTTGACTTTCTTGTATTTCTTGTGCTCTTTTATCTTCTTCTATTTTCATCTCTTCTTCTCTAGTTTCATCAAAACCAGTTGCGATAATAGTAACTTCAACAGTATCAGGGTCTAAATCCATAGATAGTTTATGCCCACAAATAACTTTGCAATCTTCTTTTTCTTGGCTATTAATAGATGTCATAGTTTCAGCAAGCTGAAGGAAAGGAGCATTAACACCATACTTAAAGAATACAATTATACCTTTAGCTTGGCTTAAATTTGTATTGCAAGTATCAAGTAATGGTGTATCTATAGCATTTTCATAAGCCTCTATAATAGCGTTTTCTCCTGTAGCTTTACCCATACCCATTAAAGCTATCCCTCTATGTGTCATTATTGTTCTAACATCTGCAAAGTCAATATTTTGATCGCCCTCTTCAAGTAATACATTAATGATACCACTTACTGCATTTACTAATACTTCATCAACGAAGGCATATACTTGTTTAGCATTTAAATTTTTAGGAGCAATAGCAATTAGTTTATCATTTTGAATTTGTATTACACAATCGCTTTCTTTTTTTAGTTCAACTAATCCTTCTAATGCAACTTTTGTTCTAACTTTTTGTTCATATTTAAAAGGAATTGTAACGACTGAAACAACCAATATTCCTAAAGATTTAGCAATTCTTGCTATTACAGGTGCTGCACCAGTACCTGTTCCACCTCCTAGACCTGCTGCAATGAATAATAATTCTGTACCTATAAGGTGTTTTTTTATTTCTTCTTCTGCTTCTTCAGCTGAAATTCTACCAACTTCTGGAATCATTCCAGCACCACGTCCGTTGGTTTTTTTTATTCCTAATTGTATTTTTATTTCAGCCTTTGATTTATTAATATCTTGTAAGTCCGTATTTGCAATTAATAAATCTATGTTGGAAGCAAAATTACAAGTATTAATTATGTGGTTAATCATATTACCACCAGCACCACCTACACCTATTACTTTTATGTTGACACCACAATTCACAATATTCTCCGTTACTTCAAAATCTATATTATTATCCATTACTAAAATCTCCTCTCTAAGGTTTCACAAATATATTCCCAAGCTTTTTGAAAAAAATTTTTTTCTTTTATTTTATTTTTTTCAATTTTTATACCCTCTATTTTTATTTCCTTTTTTACGTTTTTATTATTTTCTTCTATATCATTTAATTTAATATCAATTTCAATATTATCTTCATTATTTAAATCGGTTTTTTTGATTGTATTTTCAATAGATTGATAATTATCTATTATATCAAAATCCTTTTTCTTTTGCTTAACAAGTAAAATTCCATTTGAATTCAGTTCATATTTTGTATGAAATCCACTAGCATACATACACAAGCCAAACAAACAAGTATATTCAGGTTGTGTATAATATTCACTTTCTCCTATGAAAAATTTATTTTTATTTATAAGAGTTCTTACTGCTTTATTATTAAACTTAGGAAATGCTTTTTCTGAGATATCACCAAATTTAGCACAACCACCAGTTAAAACAACACTTGAAACATATCTTTCATATTGACTATCGCTTATGCTAGCATAAATACATTCTAGCATTTCATCAACTCTTGAGTTTACACATTTAGCTATTGTATCAACCGATACAGTGTCTTTTGTCGTTGAACCAGTTTTATAATAATCTACCGCATTGTTTTCTCCATTTTTAAATGCATAAAATTGGAGCTTAATTTTATCAGCTGCTTCATTTGTGATAGTTAAAAATTTAGCTATATCATTTGTAATATGTGCAGAACCAAATGGAAAATGATTCATCCAAATTAATGAATTATAAGAATAAATAGCAATATCACATACTTGAGCTCCACAGTCAATTATAGCTACACCATTTTCTTTTTCATCCGAATTTAAGCAGTATAAAGAATTAGCATAAATTGATGATACCAAATCATATTTATTAATATCTGCTATTGATAATATTTGTTTTATGTTTTCATAATCGTTTTTATTCATAGTTATAATATTTGCTTCTAGTCTAAAACTAGATGCTCTCATATCTAATGGGTCTTCAATATTATCAGTATTATTCGCCTTAAATTTATAAGGTAAAACATGTATAGGTATTTGCTCTTTTGGTATTCCTGCAGAGATTTTAGAATTTTCTATAGCTCTTTCAATATCTTTTCTAGTAATTGTTGCACCGTCGGTATCTAATGTTAATTCTGAAAAACCTTTTAATGAATTTGTATAAGCCCCACTAATGGAAACTACTATTTTATCAATATTCACACTTAAACTTTTTGATACAACAGTTTTGTCATTATTTACACTAATACTTTCTTTAACACCTTTTACAGCTCTTCTTATAGAATTGCTGGCATCTTCTATACTTGTTATTTTACCTGATTTAATACCGTAGGTTGGAGTTTTAAAAATACTTAATAATTTAATTCCATCGCCATCAAATTTAACTATAGCAGTTTTTATAAAACTTGAACCTAAATCAATTGCTAAAATATTCAAAGTTCACTACCTTTATAATAATTTTTAATTTTATAAATTTTTTCTAATTCTATTAATAATTCATTCAGTATAACATTTGTTTTTAAAACACTTATCTCATCATTTAATGCTATTTTGTTCTCGTTTAACTCTTTTTCATTTTCTAATTTTTGTGAAATTATTTCATAAACTATTGCTTTATCATTTAGTAAAACAAAAGATTTTTTTTCATTATTAGAAAATACATTGTTTATGAAAGTATAAAATTCAGTATCAGACAATTTAGTTATATTCTTAGAATTTTTAGAGATGAAACCTATATTTTCTCCTGATATTTTATTGTTTTCTAATTCTTTTTTAGCTAGACTTTGTAATTTTTCTTTAAATAATTCATCTTCTAAATCCTCTTTTGCCATTATTTTTGCATCTTCATATTCTAAAATACTAGACTGATTAATTTTATCTAATCTTACTATATTATATTTGTTATTTTCTATAAAAGGTTTGCTAATTTGATTTTCAGATAGATAATTTAACTTTGTTGCAAATGATGAATTTAAATTTTGTGTTATTGTACTTGTAAATTTAATTTCGTTATTTTTTAATTCTTTATATTTTATTTTAGCTACTTTTTCAGTTTTTTCTAGTCCTAAATCATTTTTAACTTGTTCAATAACATCATTAAAGTCTTTTATTTTTCCGTCTTCATCTTTGTAATTATTTTTGTTATTCTCCCAGTATTCTTTTATTTCGGAATCATTTAAATTTACTTCTGGTTCTATAGTGTATACTGAAAAAGTCTTTGTTATTTCGCTTTTATAATTGTCTTTATGTTTATTCCAGTATTCTTTAATTTCATTCTCATTAGGAATTACTTTTTCAGTAGTTATAATCTTCATATTTATTTCATCTTGCATAAATAAACTAGCTGTTATTAAATTTAGTTCTTCACTATTATTTGGTATTTTTAGTAGATTAATTAATTTTTGAATTACAATATCGTTTTTTATACTTTCTTCAAATTCACTAGCCTTAAGATTAATATTTTTTAGAAACAAATTATATTTTTCTTTATCAAAAATTTTATTATTTTCATCCTTATGAAAATATTCATTATTCATAAGAGATTGTAATACTTCTTCATCACTTGCATATAGTCCTAAGTCGTAAGCGAAATTTAATAACAGTTTATTTCTTACAAGTGTTATTAAAGCTTGTTTGTCTAAACCTAATTTTAAAGCTTGTTCTTGAGTTAATTCGCCATCGCTTAGCTGACTTTGTATAGAAAATAATTCACTGTACTTATTTTGAAATTCTTTATGTGTTATTCCTAAATTTCCTACTTTTGCTACATAATTACTTCTTGATGTATTTAGATCTACGCTACCCCAGCCAACAAAACCAGCTCCTACAAAGGCAATAACACTAATCCATATAGTAATAACTAAATATTTTTTATGACGTTGCATCCAAGTTATCATTTTTTATCCTATTATATGCTAAATTAAGCGTAAATCCTAACTTATAAATATTAATGGGCGTTAATTGTTTTAATAGATTAAGAATAAATTTTTGTTATTAAATCTAACTTGAAAATATTGGCAAATAAAGTATTAAAATCTCTATCGTATATTAATAATCCAAAATTTTTTATTAGTAGATATTTTTTATTTAAATTATTGAATTGAGATATTAGTTCATTTTTATTATCTAGTATTAAGTTAGAATTTATAATTATATTTTTGTTGTCATAATTAAGAATACCTAAATTACATGCTTTTAAGATATTTTCACTAACTATTACGGCTATAACTTTTGCTTGAGAAATACTAGAATATATGTATGAATGATATAAAGAATCTTTACTAGCATATGTATATTTATAGTTTTTATTTAATTGAAGTTTTGTAAAATAATTAATGTCATTGCTATATATTAAATTTTTATTTATGATAAAATTATCATTATCAAGTTTATAAGAAATCGAACCGTCTAGTCCATATAAAAAATTTTTTTCATACATAATTTTTGCATATCTCATTATTTCTTCATTCATATTATATCCTCGTTAAAAACTTTTGTTTATCATATCAATTTATATTAATAAATTGCTAAGGTATTGTAGTTGCAAATTCATATTCCAGTTTTAAAAGATGAAGTTTTATATTTTTTTAAGGATATTAAAGGTACTTATTTAGATGCTACTTTAGGGTATGCTGGTCATTCTAATGCTATTTTAGAAAACAATCAATTTGTAAATTTAATAGCTTGTGACCAAGATGACGAGGCTATAGAATATTCTAAGCAAAAATTATCAAAATTTACAAATAGAGTAAATATTATTAAAACTAATTATGAATTTATATTAAATAAAATAAATAAAAATGAAATTAGAGCTGTTTTAGCTGATATAGGTGTATCTAGTTTGCAATTAGATAAGGACGATAGAGGTTTTTCTTTTGATTCTTTAGAGTTAGATATGAGAATGAATAAAGATAATAATTTAGATGCTAAATATATTGTAAATAATTATTCTAAAGATAAATTAAGTGAAATTTTTATGAATTATGCAGAATTACCATATAAACTTGCTAGTGATATAGCAACAAATATTATTAATAATCGTCCAATTAATTCTTGTAAAGAGTTGAGTGCTGTTATAGGTAATTCTAAGTTAAATAATAGAAAAGTTTCATTGAAAACATTAGTTTTTCAAGCTATAAGAATAGAAGTAAATGATGAGCTGGGTGTTTTAACTAGATTTTTAGAAGAAATAGAAAAATTAAATAATTGCTTAGTTTGTTTTATAACATTTCATTCTTTAGAGGATAAAATAGTTAAAGATACTTTTAAAAGATGGTCAAAAAATTGTATTTGTGATGAAAATACTATTAGATGTGTTTGTGGTAACAATCATAGTAAAGGTGTAATAATTACGAAAAAGCCTATTACTCCTACGGTAGATGAAATTAAAAATAATTCAAGAGCAAGCTGTGCTAAACTTAGGGTGTTTTATATAAATAATGAAAGATGATAAAAGAACGAGTTATTTAGAAAAAGAAGAATTACTAAATAATTACATTGATTATTCTATATGGAATTTTAATAAAAAGATAGTTTTGAAATTTATTGTTATATCTATATGCTCAATTATTTTGATATCTCTTAGATTGCATATATATGAATCTAGTAAATTTTATATTGATTTAAGAGATAAAAGAGAAGTTTTAATAGAAGAAAATAAAGAACTTAAAAGAAAAATTGAAGCATTACAATTTAAAAATAAAATTACTAATTATTTTGAAGTTAGGTATAAATAAATGATAGGCTATAATGAAATCATATTGAAAATTAAAGCATTTTTTCATACTTATGACCCAAGTAATTTTTCATTGCTTTATGCTATAAAATCTAGTATAGGTTTATTAGTATGTACCATTATTAGTTATTTTATTTTAGATAGTAATCATTTAATTTTTAGTGTATTATCTTGCGTTTTTATTTTTTATATGAATAATTTAAATGCTATTGGCGTAAAAAAAATTTTACTTTTATCAAGTTTTATGTTTCTTAGTGCAATGTTTGCATTAATGGTTCCGTTTTTAGTCAGGCTAGATTTTTATATTTTCATCCCTTGTTTTTTATGGGTGTTTTTAGTTGTTTTTTCTAGTTCTATTGATTTAGATTATCAAAGAATCGGTATTTATATTACGATTTTACATATGGCATTATTGATTAGCTCTAGCATGGGTAATTATAATGCTAATGATGCTTTTGTTGCAATTATAATAGGTTCTAGCATTGCTATATTGTTTAGAACTTTTACTTTTTATACATATGGTGGATTTACTAGAAAAAGTTTTTTAATGTTATTAAATGATTTAATTTTTATGAGTGAAAATATCAATAATAATAAATATGATGAATGGCAGAGTTTGATATCAAATAGACTAGGTGCGCTTAAAAATTTATTTGAAACTCGTTCTGTAAATATTAAAGACTCTAGTTTGATAAAACATCAAGAAACAGCTATGTTTTATTTGTTAAAATGTGAAGAAATAATGCTTACATTATTTTCATTAAGGACATTTTTAAGAAAAAATAAAACAAATTCGCATGTAAAAAATATACAAAAAGAAATTATTTATAATTTAGAGGAATTAAAACATATTTTTAAAGATGAAAAGGTAAATTTAAGTAGATTTTATTTTGATAGATTAAAACAATTAAATACCTTACCTATACTTTGTTCTTCGCTTGAGGTTTTGTATTATAAATTTGAAATTTTTAGGTTAGGTGGTTCAAGGGAGATAAAATTAAAACCTGATAATAATAAATTTAATTTAAAAAATATTATTGATAAATTAAATTTTAAGGATAAAAATTTTCAATTTGCTATAAAGGTAGCCTTAGCTACTTCATTTTCTATGTTTTTGGCTGTTTTTTTTAAACTTGACCATGGAATTTGGATAGCTATGGGGGTCTTTACATTGTTTAAAGAAACTATAAATTCAACTACAATCAATAATAAACTTACGATATATGCAGCACTTATAGGTTTTGCATTGGGTTTATTTATTATTTTTGTTATTAATTCTTCGTTTTTAATACCTATATTATTCGTATCATATTTTGCTTGTATATATTTTAAACATTTTCCTTATTTTATAGCTACTATTTTTATAATGATGAATTTAGCTATATTTTTTGCTAGTTTAGGGCTTGATTATGAAAAGTTAATTTTTGTTAGAGTTATAGATTTTATAGTAGCGTTTTTTATAGTTTATATTTTTTCTTTTTTATGGCCTAGTAAAAGTCAGGATAATATAAAACCTATATTAAAAGGAATTATTGTAAATCAGAAAATTTTATTAGATTGTGTTTTAAAAAAAGAAAACTTTATAAATAAAGAAGAAGAAATTTTGTTTAATTTTACCATTTTAAAAGGTTATTTATTAGAAAGCAAAAATAAAAGCAATAAAATAACATATACAAAATTATTAGATTCTTTATTAGAAATTAATAATTTATGTATATCTTTAAATGATTATATGAATGTTAAATATAACAAAATAGGTCCATTAGAACAGTCAGATATTAATATATTATTAACTAGATTTAAAATGATGGAAAATGTTAGCAATGATTTGCCATATTATTTTTATGATGAAGTAAGTGATAAAATTTTAACACAAGATTCAAAAATAAGATATTTTATAGAACAAATATCAAAAAGACAAGATGTAGTGTATAAATTTATTATTGATTAAATTTAAAACTTATTAGTGTTAGAATTAATGAGATTACTGATAGTATTATTAGCAATGTTATTACATGATTAAATCCTAAAATATAGTTATTATTAAAAATTAATGATGAAATCATAACACCAAACATACCAAAGCATTGCTGAAATGTATTAAAAAATGCATTAGCATTTGTTTTATTTGTAGATATTTTTATTATATGTGAAATGATAGGACTAGCACATAATCCTTGACCTATTGAAAAAATAGTATAAGAAATTGAGAAATTTAATAAATTTTTATCAAGTAATAAAAATAAAATATTTGAAATTATAATTATTAATACTCCTATTGTAGATATTATAAAAGGATTATGTTTATCACTAATTTTTCCACTTACTGGAGCTAAAATAGCAGCAATAATACACCCAATAAGCATTGTTTTACCTGCATTATAATTATCTAAATTTAAAATATTTATTAAATAATTTGGTAAGATTAACGAAAAGCTTAAAGCCATGAATTGTATAAAAAATATTACAAATGCACCTGAAGTATAATTTATGTTTGTAATGCACATAATTAATTGGTTTTTCATTTTTATTGATATTGTTAGTAGTATTATGAATAAAATTAAATAAATTTGATTTTTTATACTTAAAATTAAACTTACAATAATTAATAATATAAAAATGTATTCTAGTATATTAAATTTAACTTTACTTTGACATTGTAGATTATCAATGCTAAATACTCCTATTATAAATGATATTATTACAAAAGGTATTAGATATATAAAAATACTATTAAAATTATGAAATTTCATCATAAATCCACCATATATTGGTCCAAGACCAGGTGCACAAGCGATTAAAAAAATGCAAAATCCCATTAAAAATCCAAATGAATTTTTAGGTGCTTTTATTATTACAATATTAAACATTAATGGTAGTGCAATTCCTGCAACTATGCCTTGAATAATTCTGGCTATAAGTAATACATAAAAATTATTAGTAGTTATACAGGCTATTAAAGATATTAAAAATAAAGTTATAATTAAATTAAATATGATTTTTGTATTAAATTTATATATTATAAATGAGCTAAGCGGCATTAACAATGTAATAGCTAATAAAAACATAGAGGTTAAAAGCGAAGCTGTATTTATATTTATATTGTGTTCTTTAATTAAAAATGGAAATGTTACATTAAGCGATGTTTCAATTAAAACACAAAGAAATGAGATTAAGCCCAACGATATTAGGCTTAATATTAGTTTTTTATTCATTAAAATCTATTACATAGCGAAAATCACTTCCACTATTTAGCAATTCATCGTAAGCTTGATTAATTTCATTTGCTTTTATTAATTTTACTTCAGGATAAATTTTATGTTTTAATGAAAAATCAAGCATCTCTTTAGTTTCTTTGATACCACCAATTAATGAGCCATATATTTTTTTATGAGCCATAGGCATTAATTGATTTACTTTAATACTAACATCTTCATTTATAGGTGGTAATCCTACTATTGCTATTTCTCCACCGTATTTTAATATTTTTAAATAATCATTAATATCATATTTTGCAGGAATTGTTATTAAAATCATATCAAATTTTTTATTTATTTTTTTGACATCATCAAAATATTCATTAGCTCCAAGTTTTAATGCTATATCCTTTTTTTTATTATTTCTTGCAATAATACTAACATTTGCACCCATAGCTTTAGCATATTTAAATCCCATAATACCAAGTCCACCAAATCCAGCAATAGCAACATTATCATTATTTTTTATATTTGAAAATTTAAGAGGAGAATATGTAGTAATTCCAGCACAAAAAAGTGGAGCTATTAAGTTAAGTGGTGCATTTTGTGGAATTTTAATAGCAAAATCTTCTCTAACTTTTATTTTATCAGAATATCCACCTTTTGTAATCTCATTATCATCATAATGATTACAGCTATTATATGTCCAAACTACTCCATTTTCACAGAATTGTTCTTTTGATTCTAAACAAGCATTGCAAGTTTTGCAAGAATTTATCATACACCCAATACCAGCGTAATCACCTATTTTAAAATCTTTTACATTTTTACCAATTTCAATTACTTCACCAACTATTTCGTGACCTGGAATAATAGGATAAACGGTTCTTCCCCATTCATTTTTAGCTTGATGTATATCACTATGGCAAATTCCAGAATAAAGAGTTTTTAGTAAAATTTCATTATCTTTTAACGCACTTCTTTTAAATTTTATAGGTTTAAATATAGCTTTTTCATCATAAGCTGCCCAGCCATTAGTTAAAATACTCATAATATATTCCTTTTAAAATTATATTTTTAAATGTTATGTAATAAAGTTAAACAGTAATTAATATTACTCGCACTCTATTTTGATATTAGCTTTTAATTTTGCAATCATATCTTTTTCTACCGTAGGAATATTGTAAATTATATCATTTTTATATCTAGCATATGGATAAGAATTGTTTTCATATGTAATATTTATAACTTTACAAATTTTGTTAGATATTTTAGAATAATGTTCTTTTAGCTCTTCACTTTTTTCATAAATTTCATCGTGTAATGATTCTTTAATATTTGTAAAATTAGTATCGCTAATTACTTCATTCACTGCTGGAATATCAAGCGTTATATATTTATTATCTTTTAATACTTCATTAAATTTATTTAGTAGTTCTTCATAATTTTTAATTTTTTCTTTACTAAAGTTGCATTCAAATCCAGATTTAAATAAAAAACCACTAGGGAATTGTATTCCATCTTTATATGCTATATTTTGTTGCAATGTATAACTACCACCTTTACAAATATCACTATTATTAGCAAGTTCTAATATTTTAGAAAATGTATTAATTATTTCATTTTTTTCTTCATTACTTAAATATTCTTTAATGCTTAATTCTTTGCTTGAATTAAAATTAGGATTAGCTAAATAATTATCGTATTTTATTGTTTTTGTAACTTCTACTTCTCTTTCTATAGTGCTTTTATTGTTTATGGCTAGTAATTCATATGCTTTAGTTACCACAATTCCTAAAACAAAAAATATCATTATTCCAAAACCTATAAAAAAACCTTTTAAAAAATTTCTCATTTTACTTCCTTTTTTTTATAAAAATAATACATTTTTTTATTTAATTTTTTAGTAAATAAGCACAAATATATCCATATATAAAACCAAATATATGAGCTTGCCATGCAATATTTTCAAAAAATATAACTGAAATTACACTAGTTATTATTGTAGCTATTAAAAAACCAGTTTGTTTAAAAATATAACTAGCAAATCCAAATAAAGTATATATAGCTCCACTTGCTCCTACTAAAATAAAGAATTGATTAAAGTAATTCATAAGATAATAATACAATAAAGCAGATATTATAGCCCCGCTTATATATACTAAAAATATTATTATTTGATTATAATACTTTAAGAACTGGCTAAGAATTAATAGCATTGACATATTCATAATAATGTGTTCTAAATCAGAATGTAAAAAAGCATAAGTGACAAAAGTATAAAATTTAGAATTACTATGTAGTGCAAAATTAACAATCATAAAATTATTGTCTACCAATTGTATTAAAAAAATTACAAAATTTAAAATAATTGTAACATAAAATATCATAATTAAACCTTTAATAATTTTTAATAAGTATAATTTAAGATATTTTATTAAAAAGGGTTAAAAATGCAAAAAAAAGTATATTTTTATGCAACCTGTCTAGGTACTGCTGCTATGCAGACTACAGTTTTAAACTCTATAAAGCTTTTAAGAAGTGCTGGAGTTGAGGTTATTTTTAAAAAAGACCAAACCTGTTGTGGTCAGCCAAGTTATAATACAGGATATTTTAAGGATACTAAAAAAATAGCTTTGTTTAATGCTGAGCTTTTTAGTGAAGATTTGCCAGTTGTAATTCCAAGTGGAAGCTGTGGTGGTATGATGAGTCATGATTATTTAGAATTATTTAAAAATGACTCAAATTATGAAAAGATTAAAAATTTTTCATCTCGTGTTATAGAACTTAGTCAATATTTAGAAAAAATAGGTTTTAGTATAGAAGATAAAGGAGAGCCTATTAAGGTTACTTGGCATACGAATTGTCATGCTTTTAGAGTGCAAAAAAGTATAGAAGCTAACAAAAATTTATTGAAAAAATTAAAAAACGTAGAATTAGTTGAGCTTAAGTATGAAGAAGAATGTTGTGGTTTTGGTGGAACTTTCAGTGTAAAAGAACCTGAAATTTCTAATGCTATGGCTATTGCAAAAGTAAATGATATTGTAAATAGTGGAGCAAAAATTATACTTTCAGCTGATGGTGGATGCTTATTGAATATTAAAGGAACGATTGACAAAATGGGTCTTGATATTAAATGTTATCATTTATATGACTTTTTAGTTTCTCGTATGGAAGGGGTGTCATTATGAAAAACCATAGCGAATTAATAAGAACAAAGTTATCAGATAAACAAATGAGAGAAAATGTAAGCAATGCTATGCATACATTACAAAATAATAGAAAAAAATTAGTTGATGCTAAATTTAATGACTGGGATGGATTAAGAGCAAAAGCTAAAAAAGCAAAAAATAATGCTTTATTTACACTAAAAGATAGAATTTTAGAATTTGAAAAGAATGCTACTAAAAATGGTATGCAAGTTCATTTTGCAAATTCTAAAGAAGATGCTTGTGAAATAATTTATCAATTAATGATAGAAAAAAATATTAAAAAAGTATTAAAACAAAAATCAATGGCCACTGAAGAGATAGGTTTAAATCATTATTTAGAAAATAAAGGTTTAAAAGCTGTTGAAACTGACTTAGGAGAACTTATTTTGCAATTGGGTGGTGAAGCACCAGTTCATATAGTTGTCCCTGCTATACATAAAAATCGTTATGAAATAGGTGAATTGTTTGCAGAAAAATTAGGTGCCAGCAAGGAAAACGAACCTGAAAAATTAAACGCCATAGCAAGAAAGCATTTAAGAAATCAGTTTGAAAGCCTAGAAATGGGTATTAGTGGTGCAAATTTTGCTATATCTAAAGCTGGAGCTATTTGGTTAATAGAAAATGAAGGAAATGGTAGGATGTGTACTACTGCACCTGATATTCATGTAAGTGTTTGTGGTATTGAAAAATTAGTTGAAACATTTAGCGATGCAGCTACAACTGATACGCTTTTAACACCTTCAGCAACTGGACAATTTATCCCAGCTTATAATAATATAATCACAGGTCCTAGAAAAGAAGGCGAGTTAGATGGGCCAAAAGAAATGCATATTATTTTATTTAATAATCATAGAACAAATATTTTAAGTCATGAAGATTATTATGAAGCACTTCGCTGTATTAGATGTGGTGCTTGTATGAATTTTTGCCCTGTATATGATAAAATCGGAGGTCATAGTTATGACGCTGTTTATCCTGGACCAATAGGAGAAGTTATATCACCGCAATTATTTGGAATGGATAAGCATGGAGATATTGTAACTTTATGTTCTTTATGCGGTAGGTGCTCAGAGGTTTGTCCTGTTTGTATCCCACTTGATAGTATGATTAGAAAATTACGCCGTGATAAAGTAGGAGAGGGTGGAGACAATGCACCGTTAGGAGCAAATGAATTAGAACATTCTAAATTAGAAAGTTATGGATTTGAAAAATTTGCAAGTCTTGCTACAAGCCCTAAAGTATGGAGAACGGCTATGGGAAATGCTAGTAAATTTAATTGGCTTTTACAAAGTTTAGGAACAAGCTTGCCTGTCTTAAAAAATTGGGCTAATTATAAAAAATTACCTAATCTTAAAGGCAATCTTTATGATGAGTTAAAAACTCTTGAAGGAGTAAAATATGAATGAGATTATTAGACAAATTAGCAAGCGTTCAAAAGAACAAATTTTAAATGCAGTTGAGTGTGGTATTAAAAAAGAATTAAATGAACCTAGTATTGATCCTAGTGTTCATATTAAACAAAGTGATAATCCATTAGAGGAAACAAAAACAAAGATGAGCGATAATAAATTTATAGTTCATGAAGTTAGTGGTTTAGATATGGTGGTTGACGAGATTAATAATATTGTTGCTAATTATGGTTATAAATCATTGATATATCCAGATGGGTTAAGCATTAATGTAGAAAATATAAATGCTACTAAGAAAATATGTTTTAATAAGCCGATTGAAGAGTTAAGGGCTGAGGTTTTTCATAGCGATTTTTCTATAATTGATGCTGCATTTGCTATTAGTTCACATGGTATTGCTTGCATAAAATCAAGTGCAAAACAACCAAGAATGTTAAGTCTAGCACCAACATTATGTATAGTTTTATTAGATAAAACTAAAATAGAAAAATCTCTTACAACTGGTCTTGAAAGAATAAAAAAAGAATGCGATGAAAATGGTGAATTATTACCTACAAATATAGTTTATTTGGCAGGTCCTAGTAGAACAGCTGATATTGAATTAATCACAGTTTTTGGCGTTCACGGTAGTCAAAAAGTTCATATAATTTTTTATTGATTTTAAAGCTAGATTTTTTAATCTAGCTTTTTTAAAAATCTAATAGATTTTTTGGTAATGTTATTATATTTTTTATGAGATTAAATGGACTAGTTATTATATCTTTTGCTATTGATGTTTGAAATTTTAAATCATCAAGTTTACCAGTAATTTTTAATTGTGTTGCAATTTTATTATTTTTTTCTCCTATTACAATCTCTTTTACTATAGGAATGTTGCCGATGATTTTGTTCGTGCCTTTTAATGTAAAAATATTAGTTGTAATATTAGCATAGTTATTTTTTATATCAATACTACCTTTGCCGTTTGCATCTATGCTATATCCTAATATATTTATGTTATTTATATCTATGAAATCATTTTTTTTAGTAAATTCTATTGAACCTAATTTTATTCCTAATCCTGTTTTAGTAAAATTAGGTTTATTGATAGTTATTAAGCTAGGTATACTATCTATTATTGCTAGTAAATTTACATAGTTTTTTGTGTGTGCTAAACTAGCATCTTTTATATTAATAAGACCATTAAAATCATTCATATTTTTTCCACTTAAGTCTATATCTATAGTTCCAGTATTAAAAATATTTTTAGATATTATATTATTTAGCGTAGTGCCTTGTAAATTCCTAATATATGCTTGTAAAATATCATTTTTAATTAATGCTACTATAGTAGAATTATCCAGTAATTCACCTCTTATTTTTATTTCATTGTTTTTATTTATTTTAAGTTTTTTAAAATTTAATAAAAAATCATTGTATATAATTTGTGAATTATTTAAAATTAATATTAAGTTTTCATTAGAATTATTATTCATATCATTTGTTAAAATTAACATATTATTAACATTTATATTAGTATTATCTTTATCAATAACAACATTTAAATTTGTACTTTTGGTATCAACTTTTGTTTTTTCAGGATAAATACTTATATAAAAATCATCTTTTGTGTATTTATTCTCATATGAATTGATATATATTTTAGCTTCTTCAATTGTTTTGAAATTTTTATTTTTATATAAATTTAAATCAAATGTAGCATTTGTAATATTTATAAAGAAGGCATTGTCCTTATTAAATAATTCTAATTCTCCATTTTGAAAATTATATTCTTGTAATTTTTTAGAATATTTTAAAATTTTATCCAATTCTATTTTTATTTTTGCATCATTTTGTAAAATTATATCAGTATTTATATTTTTGAAAGTTAGCATTTTTGTGTTTAGGTTCAAATCAAAGTTAGCTTCGTCATTATAATTAAAATAATCATCATAATTTATTTTTAATTTTTTAATATTGATATTTCCAATATTTGAATTTGTGTCTAAAATTACACTAACATTATTGGCATTAATGTTTTTCGCATTTAAATTGCCTGTTATATTAATTATTTTATCTTTGATATTAATATTTACATTTTTAGCATCAAATGCAAAATTTTTATATTTATAACTACCGTTAGAGTTAACAATTATATTTATGTTATGCGTGTGATTATTGTTTAGTAAGATTTGTATTTTTGCATCTGAATTACCACTTGTTTGATTAATTCCTAAGCTAACTCCAAAAGCATTTATAATTTTTTCTACTTCATTATTATATAAAGTATTTTTAGCTTCTATGTTTATTAAAACATCAGGTTTTAAAATATTTTCTATGTATAATTTAAAAATATCCGCTTTTAGGTTTCCTTGACTTTTTAAATTTTCACCATCTATTAGTAATGAATATTTTTTCATAGTTATTTTAATATTATCAGCGTAAGCAATTGGTGCTTTATCATTATATCTAGCATTTACATTTGTAAAGCTTCCATCACCAAAAATACCATCTAATTCATTGTTTTTTATTGATATAGTGAAATTACCAGTGAATTTATCAAATTGAACCCTATTTATAATCCACTCATCTAAAATTGGTGGCATATATTCTTTTATTAGTGCTAAGCTTGAATTTTTATTATTTATAATTATATTTTTAAGATTTAAATTTATATCATTTTTTATATTTTCTAAAGATATATCTACACTAAAATCATCATTTGTAGTAGTTAATTTTCCATTAATTTTTGTTAATTTATTAAAAATTACATTGCCTGTAAAATTTAAATTTTTATATTGTAGTGTGTTTATGTTTGCAACTAATTCTTTAGAATATAAGTCAATACTAATATTTAAATTTAAGTCATTAGCTGATATTTTTAGTATTTTTTGATTATAAAATATTTTAAAATTATTTTCATTATTTATTATGTTATGTATATCAATTTTACTAAATAGTAACAAAACTTTTTTGTATTTTTTTAAATTTAATATAGTTTTTTTTATATCATCCATTGTTAAACTATTTTCATTATTTGCTTTTTTTATATAAACTTCATCAATATTTAAGGTTAATTTTTTATCTAATTTTAAGCTAAAATTATTGATTGATATGTTAAAAATACTTAATTTATCAATTGAAATACCATTAATTAATATGAGTACAAAGGTTAATATTAAGGCAATGAATGCAAAGGCTATTTTTAAAATTTTTTTTATTGGTTTAGATGTTTTTTTCATTATTATCCTAGCGATGTTATTTTATTTATTACAGCCTGTTAGTTCAAATTCAGTTGTTTATATTCCTAAAGGTTCTAATTCTAAGATTATAGCAAGTTTAAATAATGCAAAATTGCAATTTTCAAAATTAGATCAATATTTGTTATTGTTTTTCGGTAGCCCTCAGAGTGGTTGGATAAATATATCTAACACTAATTTATTAAGAGCTGAATTTTTACATGAGCTTACTATAAATAAAGCAGCTTTAGTAAAAATCACATTAATTCCAGGTGAAACCAGTGAATATTTTTTAAGAACAATAGTTGCTCCTAGTTTAAAATTAAACCCTGATAAATTGTTAAATGAATTGAAGTTGCAATCAAATTATAAAGAAGGTGTATTAACACCTGATACTTATTTAATACCATTAGGTATTAGTGAAGAATTGTTTATAAAATATTTATTAGAGAATACAAAAAAGCGTAATTATGAAATTAGCAAAAAAGTTTTTGGAGATTATGAAGAAAATAAATTTTATCGTTTTGTAATTGTCGCTAGTATCATACAAAAAGAAGCTGCGAATAAAGAAGAGATGCCAGTTGTAGCTAGTGTAATTTATAATAGATTAAATAAGGGTATGAAACTTCAAATGGATGGAATGCTAAATTATGGTATGAATTCTCATAATAAGGTTACACCAGAAATGATAAGGAATGATGATAGCGAGTTTAATTCATATAAAAATGAAGGACTTCCAAGTGTTGCAATTTGTAACGTTTCTACCCCTGCAATTTTAGCAGCAATTTCTCCTGAAAAGACAAATTTTTTATATTTTATGCGTGATAAAAAGACCGGTAAACACAAGTTTAACACGAATTTATCTGAACATGAAAAAGAGGTTGCAAGGCAAAGATAAATTTAAAAATTATTTTTTTTATTTACTTTTTTTTACTTTTTAAATTACATAATCGTCTTAGTAAAAATTTAAAAAGGAGACAAAATGAGTATTTATTATACATTTACGGATGAATCGCCAGCGTTAGCGACTTTTAGTTTTCTACCTATTGCTAAGGCTTTTTTAAAATATGCTAATATTGATGTTAAAGTAGCAGATATATCTTTATCAGCTAGAATACTTGCTAATTTTGGAGAATATTTAAAACCTGAGCAAAGAGTTGATGATGCTTTAGCTATGTTAGGTGAACTTGTTAAAAAAGATGGAGCAAATGTAATAAAAACTCCAAATATATCAGCTTCGATTCCGCAAATAAAGGCTTGTATTAAAGAGTTACAAGAAAAAGGTTATAATGTTCCTAACTATCCAGATGAACCTAAAAATGATGAAGAAAGAAAAATTAAAGATACATATGCAAAAGTTTTGGGTTCAGCTGTAAACCCTGTTTTAAGACAAGGAAATTCAGATAGACGCAGTACAAGAGCTGTTAAAGAATATGCAAAAGCAAATCCATATAAAACAAAAGCATTTAGTAAGGATAGTAAGAGTTGTGTAACTTGTATGAGTAGTGATGACTTTTTTTCAAATGAAAAAGCATTTAAAGTTACAAGTAATTCTAAGGCTATTATTTATAAAATAGTTAATAATGTTAAAACTGAATTAAAATCATTTGATGTTGTAAAAGATGAAATTATTGATGCTACTTTTATGAATGTTGCAAAGCTTGATGAGTTTTATGATAAGCAAATTGAGTATTGCAAAAAGGAAAATATTTTATTTTCGCTTCATTTAAAAGCAACAATGATGAAGGTAAGTGACCCTGTATTATTCGCACATGCATTAAAAGTATATTTTAAGGACTTATTTGCTGAATTTAGTGATGAATTTACAAAATTAGGTGTAAATCCTAATAATGGATTAAAAGAACTTTTAGCTAAAGTTGAAAATTCAAGTAAAAAAGATGAAATATTAAAAAGATATAATGAAATTTTAAATACTCGTGCACCTATTTCAATGGTAAATTCTGATAATGGAATTACTAACCTTCATGTTCCAAGCGATGTTATTGTGGATGCTTCAATGCCTGCAATGCTTAAAAATGGTGCTAAATTATGGGATAAAAATGGTGATGAAATGGATACAAATGCCGTTATTCCTGATCAAACATATGCTACAATTTATCAAGCAGTTTTAGATGATATGAGAGTAAATGGTGCGATAAATCCTAGTAAAGTAGGTTCAGTTAGTAATGTTGGTTTGATGGCTAAAAAAGCTCAAGAATATGGCTCACATGATAAAACTTTTATAGCTGATAGTGATGCTACTTATGTGGTTGAAATTGATGACAAGGTAGTTTTAAGTCATAATGTGAAAAAAGGCGATATATATAGAGTAAATCAAGCTAAGCCTGATGCTATTGAAAACTGGATTAAATTAGCAGAACAAAGATGTGCTGATAGCGGTGAAGAAGGTATTTTTTGGTTAGATGAAAAAAGAGCTAGTAATAAAATTTTAGCTGATTTAGTAAGAGATAGATTAGGTAATAAATATTTAATTTTAAATCCATACGATGCTTGCAAAAAAAGTTTAGAAATAATTAGAAGTGGTAAAAATTGTATATCAATTACAGGTAATGTTTTAAGAGATTATTTAACAGACCTTTTCCCAATACTTGAATTAGGAACAAGTGCGAAAATGCTTTCAATAGTTCCAATGCTAAATGGCGGAGCTATGTTTGAAACAGGTGCTGGTGGTTCAGCTCCAAAACAAGTTGAGCAAGTGATGGTAGAAAATCATTTAAGATGGGATAGCTTAGGTGAATTTTTAGCATTACAAAGTTCTTTAGAATACGAAGCTAAAAAAAATAATCCTAAGGCTAAAGTCTTAGCAGAGGCTTTTGATGAAGCTATTTCTATGTATTTAGAAGAAAATAAAGCACCTAGTAGAAAAGTAAAAGAAAATGATAATAGAACAAGTCATTTCTTTTTTGCAAAATATTTAGCAAATTCTTTAGCAAAACAAGATGCTGATAAAGAAATTCAAGTTAAATTTATGGAAGTAGCAGATAAGATAAATGCTAATAGCGATAAAATTTTTGCAGAATATATGCAAGCTGAAGGAAAGCCAGTTGACTTAGGTGGTTACTATGATTTAGGTGAAAAAGCTGATAAATTAATGAGACCTAGTATTACATTTAATGATATAATAAAATCAATTTAATATTTTTAAGAAAGGTTTTTTAAACCTTTCTTTTTATAAAAGATAAGGAGAAAATATGAATATACACGAATATCAAGCAAAAGAAATTTTTGCTAAATTTGGTGTGCCTACTTTAAAAGGTAAGGTTGCATTTAGTGTTGAAGAAGCTGTTGCAAACGCAAAAGAATTAGGTGGAAGTGTTTGGGCTGTAAAAGCTCAAATCCACGCTGGTGGTCGTGGTTTAGGTGGCGGTGTAAAAATCGCTAAGAATTTAGATGAAGTTAAAATGTATGCTGAAAAAATATTAGGTATGAACCTTGTAACTCATCAAACAGGACCAGAAGGAAAACTTGTTAGAAAACTTTATATTGAAAGTGGTGCAAATATTGCTAAAGAATATTATTTAGCACTATTATTTAATAGAATGGAAGAAAAAATCACAATCATTGCTTCAAGTGAAGGTGGTATGGATATAGAAAAAGTTGCAGCAGAGCAACCTGAAAAAATAGCAAAAGTTACAATTGACCCTGCAATTGGCTTTAAAATGTTTCACGGACTTGAAGTAGTAAAAGTTTTAGGTCTAAATAAAGATGAAGGTAAAAAATTAATAACATTTATAGATAAATTATATAAATTATATTTAGCAAAAGATGCAAATTTAGTAGAAATTAACCCATTAATCAAAACTGCAGAAGGCGAGTTTTTCGCACTTGATGCTAAGATGAGTTTTGATGATAGTGGTCTTTATAGAAATCCAGATATTGCAGAATTAAAAGATGAAACAGAAGAAAACCCAGCAGAGCTAGAAGCTAGTAAATATGGTTTAAGTTATGTAAAACTTGATGGCGATGTGGCTTGTATGGTAAATGGTGCAGGTCTAGCAATGGCTACAATGGATATTATTAATTATAGTGGCTGCAAACCAGCAAACTTCTTAGATGTTGGTGGTGGAGCAAGTGCTGAAACCGTTGCAAAAGCATTTGAGATTATTATGAGAGATAAGAATGTAAAAGTAATTTTCATAAATATTTTTGGTGGTATCGTAAGATGTGATAGAATTGCAAATGGTGTTTTAGAAGCTACAAAAACAACTAAAATTGATATTCCTGTAGTAGTTCGCTTAGATGGAACAAACGCTAAAGAAGCAAAAGAAATTCTAGATAATTCAGGTCTTAAAAATATTCACGCAGCAACAGATTTTGCAAATGGTGCTGAAATTGTAAAAAGCTTAGTAAAGTAAGGAGAAAAAATGAGTATATTAGTAAATAAAAATACAAAAGTAATAGTTCAAGGCTTTACAGGTAAAGAAGCTACATTTCACGCAGAACAATGTATTGCTTATGGCACAAATATAGTTGGTGGTGTAACTCCATTTAAAGGTGGAGAAACTCATTTAGGAAAGCCTGTATTTGATACGGTTAAAGAAGCAGTTAGTAAAACTGGTGCTGATACAAGTTTAATTTTCGTTCCTCCTTTTGCTGTTGGAGATAGTATCATTGAAGCTGCTGATGCAGGAATTAAACTTGCAGTAGTAATCACAGAACATACTCCTGTAAAAGATATGATGTTTGCAAAAGCTTATGCAAATAAAAAAGGTATGAAAATCATTGGACCAAACTGCCCAGGAATTATCACTGCAGATGAATGTAAATTAGGAATTATGCCAGGCTTTATATTTAAAAAAGGAAATATAGGTGTAATTTCTAAAAGTGGAACTTTAACTTATGAAGCAGCAAATCAAGTTGTTTTAGGTGGTTATGGAATTACAACTGCAGTTGGAATTGGAGGAGACCCAATCATAGGTCTTGCTTATAAAGAATTATTAGCTGAATTTGAAAAAGATAGCGAAACTAAAGCTATAGTTATGATAGGTGAAATTGGTGGAAGCTTAGAAGTTGAAGCTGCTAAATTTATAAAAGAAAATATCACAAAACCTGTTGTAGCATTTATAGCAGGTGCAACTGCTCCAAAAGGTAAAAGAATGGGTCACGCAGGTGCTATTGTAGGAAGTGCTGACGAAAGTGCTGCTGCTAAAAAAGAAGCTTTAAAAAGCTATGGAGTTCATGTAGTTGATTCTCCTGCAGATATCGGTAAAAAAATCAAAGAAATTTTAAAATAATTAAAGCCTAGATAATCTAGGCTTATGAAAGGAAAATAAAATGGATATGAAGGCTCCAGAAAATACACCTGTATGGGTGAATGAGAGTAATTGTAAAGCCTGTAATTTATGTGTTAGCTATTGTCCATCTGGTGCAATTGCTATGAGAGATGAACCTACGGCAGTTCTAGGAAAAATGATAGAAGTAATTCATCCAGAAAATTGCATAGGTTGTAAAGATTGTGAGTTACATTGCCCTGATTTTGCTATTTATGTAGCAAATCCTAAAGAATTTAAATTTGCAAAACTTACTGCTGAAAATAAAGAATTAGCAGCAAAGATAAAAGCAAATAATTTTCAAAAACTATAAAGAGGGTAAATATGAGAGAAGTTATATCAACTGGAAATAATTTAATTGCGCAAGCTGCAATTGATTGTGGCTGTAATTTTTTTGGTGGTTATCCTATCACTCCTAGTAGTGAGATAGCTCATGAATTAAGCCATATGTTACCAAAAGCTGGTGGAACGTTCATTCAAATGGAAGATGAAATTGCTGGAATTAGTGTAGCATTAGGTGCAGCTATGAGTGGTGCAAAAGCAATGACTGCAAGTAGTGGTCCTGGAATTAGTTTAAAGGCTGAACAAATAGGACTTGCATATATAGCTGAAATTCCAATCGTAATAGTAAATGTTATGCGTGGTGGTCCATCAACTGGTCTTCCAACTCGTGTTGCACAAGGTGATTTGTTTCAAGCAAAAAGTCCAAGCCATGGAGATATGGCAAATATTGCTATTGCACCTGCTAGTCTTGAAGAAAGTTATAATTTAACAGTTACAGCATTTAATTATGCTAATAAATATTCAACCCCAGTATTTTTATTGATGGACGAAACGGTTGGACATATGAATGGTAAAGCAAGTTTACCAGATATAAAAGATTTGAAAATAGAACCACGCCGTGAATTTACGGGAGACCCAAAAGACTATAAACCTTACAAAGCCGATATGGACGAACCTGCTACACTAAATCCTTTTTTCAAAGGTTATCGCTATCATATAACTGGTCTTCATCATGGAGATATAGGTTTTCCAACTGAAGATGGAAAAATAGTTGATTATAATATGAGAAGACTTATAGGTAAAGTAAAAAATAAAGTAGATGAAATTTCTTTATATGAAGAATATATGTTAGATGATGCCGATATTTGTATTATTGCTTATGGTAGTGTTTCTCGTGCTGCAAAAGAAGCAATTACAAGACTTAGAGCAGATGGAATAAAGGTTGGTATGTTTAGACCAATTACTTTATATCCGGTTCATGAGAAAAAAATAGCGCAAGTTTGCTCAAGATTTAAGAAAATTTTAGTAACAGAATTAAATATGGGACAATATTTAGAAGAAATTCAAAGAGCAAGTAAGAGAGATGATTTCGCTACTTTACATAGAGCAAATGGTCGTCCTATAACACCTAGTGAAGTAGTAGCTAAAGTAAAGGAGAGTTTCTAATGGCTTTTAGTTATAATGAATATTTAAGAGTAGATAAAATGCCTACACAATGGTGTTGGGGATGTGGTGATGGTGTTGTTTTAAAATGTATAATTCGTGCTATTGAGAAAATTGGTTGGAGTATGGATGATGTATGTTTATTAAGTGGTATTGGCTGTAGTGGTCGTATGAGTTCATATGTAAATTGTAATACAGTTCATACAACTCATGGTCGTGCACTTGCTTACGCAACTGGTGTTAAATTAGCTAATCCAACTAAACATGTAATAGTTGTAACTGGAGATGGTGATACAACTGCAATTGGTGGTAATCATTTAATTCATGCTGCTAGACGCAATATTGATGTGACGCATATTATGATTAATAACTTTATTTATGGACTTACAAATTCTCAAACAAGTCCAATGACACCACAAGGATTTTATACCGTTACAGCTCAATTTGGTAATATTGACCCAAATTTTGATGCTTGTGAATTAGTAAAAGCAGCTGGTGCAAGTTTTGTTGCTCGTGGTAATATTATTGAAGCTAATAAACTTGAAAATATGATTTATAAAGCATTAGCTCATAAAGGTTATAGCTTTATTGATTGTTTTAGTAACTGCCATATTAATTTAGGTCGTAAAAATAAAATGGGAGAGGCAGTTCAAACTCTTGACTGGATTAAGGGTATGGTTGTTGATAAGGCTCAATTTGAAAAATTAAGTGATGAGGAGAAAATTGGTAAATTTCCTAGTGGAATTCTTTATGAAAACAAAGCTAAAGCAGAATATTGTGAGGCTTATGAGGAAGTTCGCCGTGCAGCTAGAGAAAAAAGAATGGTTGATTTAAATGCCTTAGGAGGTGCTAAATGAAACATCAGTTAAGATTTGGTGGAGAAGGCGGTCAAGGTGTAATTACCGCTGGCGAGATTTTAGCAGCTGCTTGGATAGAACAAGGTGGATATGCAATTAAGGCTAGTACATATACATCTCAAGTTCGTGGTGGTCCAACTAAGGTTGATATTATTTTAGACGATAATGAAATTTTGTTTCCTTATGCAGTAGAAGGTGAAATTACATTTATGCTTTCAACTGCACAAAAAGGTTATAAAGGTTTTAAAGATGGCGTTTGTGAAGGCGGGATAATAGTGGTTGAACCAAATTTAGTAAAACCAAGTGAAGAAGATAGAAAAAAATTTAAAATACTTGAAATTCCGATTATTACAATAGCTAAAGATGAAGTTGGAAATGTGGCTACTCAATCAGTTGTTGCACTTGCTATAGCTGTTTATATGAGTAAATGTATGGATATTCAAAAAGTAAAAGAAGTTATGTTAAGCCATGTGCCACCAAAAACTCGTGATGCAAATGCTAAGGCTTATGATTTAGGTATTAAATACGCAAAAGAAGCTTTAGGAGAATAAATTTAAGCCCTTTTATAAGGGCTATTTATTTTTTTTAAAGTTATTATTTATGTGTAATATTATTTTGTATATTTTATATTAACTTTAAGTATATTTATAAAAATATTATTAAACTTAGTTTGAAAAATTTTAAAATTTAAATAATATTTATTAATAAATTTATAATAAAACAATAATTTATATATTGAAATTTACTAATTTTGGATATTACTTAATAATTTACAAAGGATTTATGGTTATGAAATTTAGTAAAATAGATTTTTTTATTTATATATCAAATGTTGCTTTTTATTTTTATTGTGTTTTTATATTTAAATATTTTACTATATATTCACCATTAGATATTGTTGCTAATTCTATTTTAATTCTTGCATGTGTTGCTTATTATTTTTATTTATATTTAAAAAATGAATTAACTTTCAATTCATTTTTTGTTTTTACCATAACCTCTTTTGTTTTAGTAAATATTTTACTTTATGGAAGTATTATTTTGTAATTTATATTTTAAAATGAAATTTAAATTATTTGTTTTAAAATTTATTGATTATATTTTTTATTTCGCTTATTGAAATTTGATTTTTACTTAAGAAAAATCTTAATTTATTTGGTACTTTTTCTTTTCTGTATAATTCTTTTTCGTTTTTATTTAGTTTGCAATTAGTTTTTAAAAAAACAAAGAAAGTATCTAAATAGACACATACACAAACACTATTTTTACCAAAAAATAATTCTGATTCATTGTTTTCTTTAAGTAAATTTTGCAATTCGCTTTTTTGTTTAGCTGAGCTTATAAATCCTAATTTTTTAATAGCTTTATCTATAGAATTTATATTTTTTGTAATTAATAAATTTTTATATTCCTTAGTTGTGCCTAAAAAATCAAATTTATCATTTTCTAAATATGAAAAACTTTTTTTTATTCCATTTGAATAACTTTTTATAAATTCGTTTGCATAATTTAGCCTAATTTCATTTCTTTTATATTTGGTATTAAAATTACTTTCATCTTGAAAATACTCATAATTATTTTCATTTAAATACAGCATAATTTCATCTTTGCTTACATTTATTAAAGGGCGAATTATTTTATAATTTTTTCTATTATCAATACCATTAAAACCAAGCAAATTACAAAGCCCTGCACCTTTTGCAAACTGCATTAAAAACCATTCAAATCTATCATTTAAATTATGAGCTATTATTAAATTATCATAATTACACATAAGCTCATCAAAAAATTCATATCTAAAATTTCTAGCATTATTTTCAAAATTATTTTGTGCTAGGCTTGCGTGTTTTATATAAATATTTTTTCCATATTTGTTTGCTAAATTTCTAGCTTTTTCTTCTTCTTTATTGGAATTTATTCTTGTGTGATAATTTACTAAGCACAAATCAAACTCGCAATTATTTAGCAAAGCATAAAAAAGTGCCGTGCTATCAGTCCCGTGTGAAAATGCTAAAAGGTTTTTTTTACCTTTTAGCTCTTCTAAATATTCAATTCTCATAGCGTCTAATTGCAGTTGCTATTAGTGTTTTTTCATGCACTTGAGTGATTTTACACACTATTAAATCACCCACTTTTAGCTCTCCTATCTCACTTTCATTTATTAAGATTTCTCCATCTATATCTCTATCAAATAAAAGTGGCTTAGCACCTATAAAAAACTCGCCTTCGCTAGATTCTCCTAAACAACTTGCTATTATTTCTTGATTTAGCATTTTTTCAAAACTTGCATTGATTTTAGCATCTACGATTTTTTCAATCTTTTTTAGCCTACTTTTAATAGTATTTGCATTGATTTGTTGCATTGAGTAAGCGGCGGTATCTTCTTCTTTTGAATAAGCAAACACGCTAATTCTATCAAAATCAAATTCTTTAATAAACTCGCATAAATCTTCAAAATCTTCTTCACTTTCTCCTGGGTGTCCTACGATAAAACCAGTTCTTAAAAAGCTATTAGGAGCTGCTCTCATTTGCTCTAAAAAGCTAATAGCCTTAGCCTTATCATAGCCACGCTTCATAATTTTTAATAATTTATCGCTTGAGTGTTGAAGTGGCATATCAAAGTAATTCACAAATACTTTTGAGTTAATTATTTTAGTAATTAAACTAGGCTTAATTGAGCTTGGATATAGGTATAAAATTCTAGCAGCCTTTATGCCTTCAATTTTTTCAATTTCTGAAATTAAATTCTCTAAACCATCGTTAATTTTTAAGTCTTTTAAATAAGAGCTTGTATCTTGAGCAATGAATGAAAAATCATAAAATCCCCTAGCAACTAAGCCTTTAACTTCAGCTACTACATCATCTATTGGGCGAGATTTTAACTTGCCTTTAAATGTAGGAATAGCACAAAAGCTACAGGTTTGATTGCAGCCTTCAGCGATTTTTATATAAGCGTGAGTATTTGAGCCTGTTATTACTCTTTGAGTATTTGCGTCTTGTAAATATACAAAATCTCTAAATCTACTTTCACGACTTGCTATTAATTCATCAATTTTTGCATACTCGCTAACTCCTGCAAATAAATCAACTTCGGGTAATTCTTTAACCAATTCATCTTTATATCTTTGCATTAAGCAGCCAGTTACTACTAAAATTGAGCCTTTTTTTCTAATTTCGTGTAGTTCTAAAATAGCATTAATACTTTCAATTTTTGCACTTTTTATAAAGCCACAAGTATTTACTATCAATACATCAGCTTCACTTGCTTCATTAGTAATTTCGTATTCTTTTAAGCGACCTAGCATAATTTCACTATCAACTAAGTTTTTATTACAGCCTAAACTTTGTAAAAATAATTTCATTTAAATTCCTTTAAAAAAGCTATTATCTTAATAAATTTTAGCTAAGATTTGCCTTTAAAATACAATTACGGAGCAAAATTTGGATAATTATGAATTTAGTAAATTATTAAAAGAATTACAAATAAAACTTGACAATATAGAAAAAATAATCAAACCAAACGAGGCAAAAGAAAGAATAAAAGAAATAGAAAAAGAGCAAGAAGACCCAGCATTATGGGCTGATGCAAAAAGAGCAGCCGAGCTTGGTAAAGAAAAAACTAAATTAAATCAATTAGTATCAAAATATGAAATTGCAAATAGTGAATTAGTAGGCACTAGTGAGTTGTTTGAACTTGCGGTAAAAGAAAATGATTATGAGACTTTAGAAGCTTTATTTATAGATAGTCCTAATTTAGAAGAAACTATTAAAAGTCTTGAAATATCAATGCTTTTAAGTGGAGAAAACGATACTAAAAACGCAATTATTAATATTCACCCAGGAGCAGGTGGAACGGAGAGTAATGATTGGGCGAGTATTGTTTATAGAATGTATTTGAGATTTTGTGAAAGAGAAGGCTTTAAAGTTGAAACACTAGATTATCAAGAAGGCGATGAAGCAGGGATAAAAGATGTTAGCTTTGTTGCTCGTGGATTTAATGCTTATGGGTATTTTAAGGCTGAACACGGGGTTCATAGACTTATAAGAATTAGTCCATTTGATAGTAATGCTAGACGCCATACTAGTTTTTGTAGTGTAATTGTTGCACCTGAAATTGATGATGATATAGAAATTGAAATTGAAGAAAAAGATATAAGAATAGATTATTATAGAGCAAGTGGTGCGGGTGGTCAGCATGTAAATAAGACAGAAAGTGCAGTAAGAATTACTCATATTCCAACAGGAATTGTAGTGCAATGTCAAAACGATAGAAGTCAGCATAAAAACAAAGCCACAGCTTATAAAATGCTTCGTTCAAGATTATATGAACTTGAGATGCAAAAACTAAATGATGGAAAAGATACAGGAGGAGTTGGTGAAAATAGTTTCGGGCATCAAATTCGCTCGTATGTTTTAGCTCCTTTTCAGCAAGTAAAAGATACTAGAAGCAATGAAGCATTTAGCCAAGTTGATGCGATACTTGATGGCGATATTAAAAAAATGATAGAAGGTGTATTAATTGCTCAAAAGGATAGCAGCGAAGATTGATTATTGTGATAAACATAAAGGATTATCGTGGATACAGCCCAAAAACTATTTTTAAATAACAAAATTAAAGATATCAATTTGCTTAGCTTAGAAGATAAGCAAATTGATATAAATAAGCTTAGTGAAATAAAACTAAAAGAACCAAAAATAGGACTAATATTAGGGATATTTTTTGGTATTTTAGGAGCTGATAGATTTTATAAAGGAGATGGATTTTTAGGATTTATTAAGTTTATTTTGTTTTTTATTTCTCATTTTTGTTTATTATTTGTTTTACATATTCCACTTGCAATGCTTTTTTATTCTGGACCTGATGCACCGCCACCTCCATTTATTTTGCAATCAAAAATATATTTAAATATAGTTGCTTTTTCTTTTATTTTGATATGGTTTATATTTATTATTTGGGTTATATTAGATTGGTTTTTAGTCTATCGTGGGATAAAAAAGGATAATTTCCAAAAGATTTTAAGTGTTATAAAGGAAGAAAATTGAATATATTTTTATTATTAATAATAATTTTAGCAATTATAGGATTTATTACAGGTAAGGGTATTATTAGAACCATAATATCATTTTTTGCGATAATATTAGGGACTATTTTAACAGCGATTTTAGGGCTTATTGGAGCAATTTTATTACCTTTATTTTTTAAAGGAAATATATTAAACAATCAATTTACTAAAATGAAAGGCGGATATGCTGAATACCTAGTCGCACTTATTGCAAAAATAGCTAAACTTGATGGAGTAATTTCGCCTAAAGAAGCTGAATTTATAAAATTAATACTAGATAATAATTCTTATAATTTAGTTGAGCGTGAGAGATTAAAAAAGGTTTTTAAAGAAGCTAAAGAAAATCCAGAAAATTATAGAATAGTTGCACAAGAGCTTAAAAATAATTTTATTTTAAGCAAAAATGAAAAGCTTAATATTATGCAAAGTTTGCTTTATTGTGCGAGTATTGATGGTTTTAGTGAAAAAAAGATTTTTGCTTTAAGAGAGATTGCTGAAATTTTTGGAATTTCTAGTGATTTTGAAGAATTTATTAATATTTATAATTATCAAAAAACATATAACCAAGGTTATTATAGACAAAATTATAATCAAGATTATGGAAAATATCAAAATAGACAAAGCCAACAAAAGGCTAGAAAAGACCCTTATGAAGTATTAGGGCTTAGCAAAAATGCTAGTCTTATTGAGGTTAAGGCAGCATATAGAAAACTAGCTAAAAAATATCACCCTGATGTATTAAATACTAAAAATTTAAACGAAAATGAGCTAAAGGCTTGTATAGATAAATTTCATGAGATTAACGAAGCTTATGAGACATTAAAAGAAAAGCTTAAATGAAAGAATTTATATTAATTTTTATACATTTATATTCAGTAATTGTTTTTGTGGGTTATGTATTTTTTGATTGTGTTATTTGTGCAAAAATTGAAAATATGAATAAATTTAAAAAAGCATATTTTAAGAGTTCAGGGATAATTTATGCTATTAGCTTTATTTTACTAATTTTCACTGGAATAATGATAGCTATAGATAAATTTCATTTATTTTCTAATGTTTCAAAGATTATTTTTGTTATTAAAATTTTATTAATTATTTTTATGATAGCTATTACAATTATAAGCATAATAATTCTAAAAAGAAATAAAAATTCAAATAATTTTTTAGTAAAAAAAGCTCATATAATAGCTCTAATTTTATGTTTTTTAATAGTTTTATTGGCTAAATTATTATAAAGCTAAAATTATTTTAGCTTTATAGTTTCATTATTGATTATTCTTTCTACATCATTATATGTAGCATATATCATAAGAGAAAATAAAAGAAACATTCCTATATAACTTAGTATTTCAAAGACTCTTTGATTTATTGGGCGTTTGAAAATTAATTCATAAATATTGAAAAATATATGCCCTCCATCTAAGACAGGAATTGGTAAAAGGTTTAATATCCCTAAATTTATTGAGAGCAGGGCTGTTATTAGTAATAATGTAGATATACTTACACTTGTAGCTTGAGTTGTAATATCGGCTATTGTAATTATGCCACTAATATTTTTAGGACTTATTTCAGCTAGGATTAGTTTTTTAATACTTTCAAATATTAGAGTGCTATTTTCAACACATTGTATAAATGCCCATTTAAAAACTCCTAAATCTTTGTGGTATTCTGTTACAAATTCCATACTAGGAGCTATTCCTAATAATGCTTTTTTTGTTTTTTCTCCGAAAATATTATAACTATCACCATAAAATGTATTTACTTTAAGTATTATTTTTTCATTATTTCTTATAATTTCTAATTCATTTATTCCATCTCTTACGAGTGGTTTTATTTCATCATAAATTTGAATTTCTTTACCATTTATTTTTGTTATTTTATCGCCTATTTTTAATTCTTTGCTTGAATTAGGACTTAAATTTCCTATAACTGGTGCTAATTGCTTAGTCCCTATAAAACCTAAACTTATATAGATTAAAAATGCTAAAAGTAGGTTAAAAAATGGACCTGCAAAAAGAATTAAAATCTTTTTAAATGGGTGTAATACCGAATAGCTATCATAATCATAATTTTTAAGAGTAGGGTCGCTATCATCTTGACCTTTCATCTTGACATATCCACCTAAAAATATGCTCGATACTTGATAATCAGTGCCTTTGTAATGCTTCACATAAATTGGCTTTCCAAATCCTATGCTAAAGGTTAAAACTCTAACTTTAAAGTATTTTGCAGCCAAAAAATGCCCTAATTCGTGAAAGAATATCAAAAAAGAAAGTATTAAAATAGTCCCTAAAAAACTAGCCCCATAATGCCAAAAGCAAAAAGCTAATATAAGAAGAGTTATTAATATATTCTTCATTTACTAGCCTTTGCGTATTCAATCACATAAACAGCCCCAGAATAAATAGTAAAGAAAAAGCATAGATAAAATAAAATATCTTTTCCCCACCAATCCATTAGCAAAAATCCAATTGCTAACATTTGAAAGGTTGTTTTTATTTTACCACTCATATTTGCAGCGATTTTAAGCCCATCAGCTACTATCATAACTCTTAAGCCAGTTATAAAAAACTCACGAACTAATATAAAATAAACTAGAATTTCATTAACCCTTCCCATCATCATAAGCCCTAAAAATGCTGCTAAGGTAAGCATTTTATCAGCCAAAGGGTCTAAAATCTCTCCTAAAATTGTTTTTTGATTCCAAGACCTTGCAATATATCCATCAAAAAAATCAGTTATAGAAGCAATAGTAAAAATAAGAGCTGCTAAATAATTTATCCAAGAAATATGTATGCCATATTCACTTACTAATGTATTTGAGTGAGTTAATAATATAAATAAAATAGGTGCTAGGATTATCCTAGCACTAGCCAAAAGATTAGGTAAATTCATCACTTGAATGTCGTTCCACCATCTACAATAAATGTATGCCCTGTAACCCAACTAGCTTTATCAGTGCATAAGAATAAACATGCGCCCGCTAAATCTTCAGGTTGCCCCATACGATTTAATGGGCTTAAACTCATTGTAGCTTGTTTTACTTCTTCGTAATTTGTAAATGCTTTTAAAGCGTCAGTATCAATTGGACCACCACTTACAACATTTACACGGATATTTTTCTCGCCTAATTCGGTTGCTGCATATCTAGCCATTGCTTCAACAGCTGCTTTTGCTGTTCCATGACCTGCATAGTTTTCAATATGAACTAAATTCCCTGTGCTAGAAATTGAAATAATACTTCCACCGCCAACTTTTTCCATTCTCTTAGCTGCTTCTTGAGCACCACAAACAAAAGCATTAACGGTAGCTGTAAAGATATTATTAATTCCACGAGGTTTAAGTTTCATAAACTTAGTATATCCACCTACAACTGCACGACCTGTAATAATTGCATTTGAGATAAAAAAATCAACTCTATCAAAATCTTCATCAATTTTTAAAAATAAATCTTTATAAGTTTCAGGCTCAAGTATATCAAATGGATAGCATTTAGCTTTAACTTTGTAAGTTTTTTCAATATCAGCAACGATTTCTTGTGCGATTTGTTCGTTTGAATTATAAGTAAATGCAACATTACAACCTGCTTTTGCAAATTCATACACAATAGCCTTACCTATACCACGAGTTCCACCGCTTATTACTAATACTTTATCTTTAAAATTAATCTCTTGCATTAAAATCCTTTTATATCATAATTTTTCATAACTTCTTCTATTCTTTTTAGATTTTCTTTACTAGGAGCGCAAAGTGGCAAACGATATTCAAGACTAGGAAGTAATCCTGCTATAAACATTGCTGCTTTTATTGGAATTGGGTTGCTCTCACAAAATAAAATCTTATTTATATTATAAAGTTTATCGTTAATAGATTTTGCATTTTTATAGTTTTCTTTTAAAGCTTCGTGAGTTAAATTAGCAATTTCATTTGGTAAAAGATTTGAAGTAACGCTAATTACACCACTACCACCATTGCTTAAAATAGGATAATTTATACTATCTTCTCCACTTACAAGTCTTAGTTTTGGCTCGTTTGCTAATAAATCTACGCACTTATCTATATTTCCACTTGCTTCTTTTACTCCGTAAATATTAGGACAATTTCTAAAAAGTTCAATTATAGTTTGACTAGCTATTTCACAACCTGTTCTTCCTGGAACATTATAAAGCATAATAGGAATATCAATTGATTTAGCAATAGCTTCATAGTGTTTATATAATCCACTTTGCATAGGTTTATTATAATATGGAGTAATGCTTAAAATCCCATCAGCTCCACACTCTTGAGCAAATTTTGCTAAAGATATTGCTTCGTGAGTTGCATTTGAGCCTGCACCTGCTAAAACCTTAGTATTTGTTCCTTTGCAAACACTTACTGCTATTTCTATACATCTTTTATGCTCTTCGTGAGTTAAAGTTGGGCTTTCTCCTGTGGTTCCAACAGGAACTACGGCATCAATTCCATTTGCTATTTGTCTTTTAACTAGCTTTTCATAACTAAGTTCATCAATTTTATCATTTTTAAATGGTGTTATTAAAGCTGTCATTGCACCTATTATTTCTTTTTTCATACTTTCTCCTTTAAAATTATTTGAGTTAAATTGTCATCTTTTAGATATTTTTTAAAAACTTGGTTTAAAATTTTATAATCTAATTCTTTTGAAGTTAGAGAATTTAAAAATACATTTACATCTCCAAAACATTCAAATTTACCAATTCCACTCGCTAAAGCACTTGGGTTGGATTTTACTTGATTTATGCTTAATTCTAATTGATTATAAATTGTTCTTGTATCAAATTTATTAAATTTTGTTTGATTAATTAATTTTTTTAGTTGCTTTATTGCTGATTTTGTATTTACTAAATCATTACAAACTCCAAAAATTATAAATAAATTTTCATTCTTAGAGCTTTGTGCGTAAAAGTCCAAATCAGCACATAGATTATATTCATTTATCATTTTATTTTTTATAATTGAGTTTTTATCAAGATTTAAAAATATTGAAATAGCCTTTAAATACTCAAAATCTTCGTGATTAAATGCAGGTATTTTATAAGCACAAGCAAAAATATTAGAATTTAGATTAGGAAAACTAAGTTCTATTTCTTTTAGACCTGTTCTATCTGGTTCATATACTTTATTTTGTGTGATTTTTTTTGCTGATTTTTTACTAAAAATCTCTTCGCACATACTAAAAATATCAATATTAGCTAAATCTCCGCTAATTACTATACAAGCATTATTTGGTGCATAGAATTTAGTATAAAATTCTTTTACAATTTTAGGTGTAAGATTTGCTATATCATCAGCAAATCCAATCGGCGTCCAATGATAACTAGTCTTTATAAAAGCGTAATTATAAATAGCATTATATAAATACCCAAAAGCATCATTTCCTACTCTTAATCTCTCTTCTTCAAGGACTACATCTCTTTCTTTATAAAACTCATCTTTATTAAACAATAACTCACTCATCATACTAGAATATAATTCTAAAACCCTTTTAATATGAATATTTGCGATATTTACATAATATTGAGTGTAATCAAAACTAGTGCAAGCATTATTTACTCCACCTAATGCTTTTATTATCTCATCAAATTCTCCAGCCTTATGAGTTTTTGTGCTTTTAAAAGATAGGTGTTCTAGCAAATGTGCTATACCGCTTTTGCCTAATTCTTCATAACTTGAGCCTACTTTATAAAAGATATTTACACTAGCTACACCTGAATTATCATTTAGATTTACGGCATAAATTTTTAAGCCATTTTTTAATATTTTACTTTCTATATTCATTTTTTACACTTATATTTTTTTTAATTATAAAATTTGCATATTTTAATGCTTCTTTGGTGTCACTTGGATTTTTACAAATAAAGTTTAATTTAGGATATTTTTCTTTGTAAAATTTTACATCTGATAGACCTTCTATTACTATTCCAGTAAATTTCTCATTTATAGCTATTTCGCATAAATTTTCTATACTATTAAAACCACATAAATATATATCTTTTTTAATATTTTTATAATCTAAATAATCGTTTGATTTTAGAATAAAAAAGTCGCATAAATTTTCATATGTTTTAGTTTTTTCATTTAATGTTAAGGCTATTTTGAAATTTGAATTATAAAATTCATTTAAGATTTGATAATTAGGATTTTCTATGAGTGCTATTGCATATCCACTTGCAAATACTGCCTTAACTTGTTTAGGATTATTAATTTCACAAATAAACTGATTTATATAATTTATATTATTTATTGTTATTTTATTAATAAATTTATTTTTATTGTAAAAATAACCGTAAGCACCTGGAATTATTTCCAAACAATAGTGCATAATATTTGATAATAAATTATCTTTTTGAATTATATAATTTAACATTTTCCATACCTTTCTTTTAATTTTTTATAAAATTCATTATTTTCTAAGCTTTTATCGTTTCCAAATCCCACCATTTTAGAATTATCTAAAATCAAAATATTATCAGCAATTGCAATAGAATTTAGTCTATGTGCTATTAGAATAATTATTTTATCTTGCTTAATATTTACTAAGCTTTTTGATATTAAATTCTGACTTTCATTATCTAAAGCACTTGTTGCTTCATCAAAAATTATTATTTCAGGATTTTTATAAAACGCTCTTGCAAGTGCTAGGCGTTGTCTTTGGCCGCCGCTAAAATTATTACCTTTTTCACTTAGTTTAGTATAAATTCCATCAGGCATAGCACTTATAAAATCATAAGCATTTGCAAGTTTTAAAGCATTAATTACTCTTTCTTCATCAAATTCATTTGCATAAGCAATATTATTTGCAATAGTATCGCTAAATAAATAAATATTTTGTGTAACTATTGCTATTTTTTCTCTTAAGCTATCTAGTGAATAGTTTTTATAATTGTTATTGTTTATTTTAATTTCTCCAGAATTTAGCTCATAAAATCTTAAAATAGTATTTACTAAAGAGCTTTTTCCACTACCACTTCTTCCTATAATTGCGGTAATTTCGCCTTTTTTAAACTCTATACTAACATTATCTAAAGCTAATTTATTATCGTATTTTAAACTAGCATTTTGTAATTTTAGGCTTTTAATTTCTTGATTTAAATTCTCATCTCCACCTTTAATCTCTGGCTCAAGGTCAAGTAAATAAAAAGTTCTTGTGCTAGCTGCTAAGTTTGTTTGAAGACTTGCATAAAGACTTGTAATTCTTTTAACAGGAGTATATATTAAAAATAAAGCCGTTAAAAATGAGAAAAAATTGCCTATTTGCATAGAGCCATTTATAACTTCCATTCCACCTATTATTATAGTTGCCGATACGCCTAAAGCACCAAAAGTTTCCATAATAGGACTTGTAAAGGCATTTATTTTAGTTCCACGATAGATTAATTTCGCTACATTTTCATTGCTATTTTTGTATTTTTCTAGTTCTAATTTTTCAGCATTTGATGATTTAACTAGCTCAATATTGCCTAAAATCTCATTTAGTCTTGAAGTAAGCTCGGCATAATTTTGTTGTGTTGCTACTCCTATACTTTTTAATTTTTTTATGAAATATCTAATAGGAAGCATAGCAGCAGGTAAGATAATAAATGCAAAAAAAGCTAATTTTGGGCTTTGAGAAATCACTACATAAAGTAAGCCTAAGGTTGTAATTATTTCTCTTGTAATATCAGGAATGAAATTAGTAAGCACATTTTGAAGACTTCCAATATCATTTAAAGAGCGTGATATTAGCTCTCCACTAGGGTGTTTTTGAAAGAATTTCATATCCATTACTATGATTTTTTTTAGGATTTTTTGTCTTAGTCTTTTTGTAATTTCTATACCTATAAAACCCATATTAATTGTTTGCATATAAAGACCTAAATTCTTTATAAAATATAAAGCAAACACACCTAAAGGTAAGATATATAATAATGTTACATCTTTTTCTACAAAGATTTTATTTAAAATCGGTTCAATAATCTTAGCACTACCAGCAGTTCCAGCTGAAGCTAAAATCATACCTATTATTGCTAGAAAAAATCTTATTTTATAATCTTTAAAATAGTGCTTAAACCTTTTTAATACATAAGATAATTTTAATTGGGATACATTTTGATTTTCTATTTCTTTTAAATTCATAAAATCTCCCAATCAACACCATTAGCGCTATCTTGAATGCTTACGCCTAAATTACTTAATTCATTTCTAATACTATCGGCTTTTGCGTAATCTTTATTTTTTTTAGCTTCATTTCTTTCATCAATTAATTTTAGAATTTGAATACGGAATTTCTCATCACAATTTTGTAAATATTCATTAGGATTAATTACTCCAATTCCTAATAATTCAACAATAGCTAAAAACTCATTTTTAAGCTCATCATTAGCTTTTATAGTATTTGCATAATTTACCCATTCATCTACAATTGCAAGTGCTTTTGAAGTATTTAAATCATCGCTTAAAGCTTCAACTAATTTTGCTTTTAGCTCACTATTAGGTGCTATTGTTTTTAAATCTAGTTCATTTAAATTAAGCTTTTTTTTCACTCTAAATATTTTATCAAGGCGTTTTTTAGAAGCTTTTAAATCAGTAATTGTGTAATTAAAATCTTGTCTATAATGAGTGCTTAGTAAATAAAATCTAAGTGTTTCTCCGCTAAATTCTTTTAAAGCGTCTTTTACAAAAAAGCTATTATTTAGACTTTTACTCATTTTTTCGTTATTAATATTTACAAAGCCATTATGTAGCCAAAAAGTAGCTAGTTCGTTTTTAGTTGCTAAGCGACATTGACAAGCTTCGTTTTCGTGATGTGGAAACAACAAATCAGCCCCACCACAATGAATGTGTAATTTAGGAAAAATATCTAAAATCATACAAACACATTCAGTATGCCAACCAGGACGACCTGTGCCAAAACTTGCTTTATAATAATTCTCATCAAATTTCCATAATACAAAATCACTTGCATTCTTTTTATCTACTTCATTTTCAAGTCTTGAGATAGTATCATCTTGAGGTTTGTTTGAAATACTTAAATAAAGTTTATCTAAACTTGTATTTAAATATATTCCATCATCTAATCTATAAGCATATTTTAATTCAAGCAATTTTTCAATAAAACTAATCATTTGATTAATATATTCAGTTGCTCTTGGGCTAATATCAGGCTCTAAAACATTTAAAGCTTTCATATCAGCTTCATAACTTTTAATATAAGTTTCACTAATTTCAGTTAGACTTTTGCCACTTTCATTCATTTTTTTGATTAATTTATCATCAATATCTGTGTAGTTTTTTGCTAATTTTACTTCAAAACCATTTGCTTTAATTACTCTTTTTAATAAATCAAAACTTATGCTTGACCTTGCATGACCTAAATGTGCGTCATCATAAACGGTTGGACCGCAAACATATATATTTATACATTCATTTTTATATGTAAATTCTTCTTTTTTTCTAGTTTGTGAGTTAAAAAATTGCATTTAAAAATCCTTTTAAATATATTAAAACATAAGCAAATATTACACTAATAAAGATAATTCCTAAGCAAACGCTAGGTCTTAAAATACTAAAAAATCTAGCATAAGAAAACACAAAAAGATAAGCAAGTAGTATAAACCAAGCAGAAATATTAGCACTTATACAAAACGCTAAAATACCAAAATCTTTTATCAAACATAAACTTGCAATTATACTTATAAAACAAGACATTATTGAAATCTTAGCAGCAATTGAGTGTAAATAATTTGCGTTTATCCAAGCTAAAAATAATTTTGAAATTCCAAGTGGAACTATACATAATATATAAAGCCTTAAGACTTTAGCGCATTCAAGTGTGTTTTCATTTGTAAATACTCCACGCTCAAATAAGAGCTTAATTATCTCTTCGCTTAAAATATAGCCTGTTAATGCAGCAAGTATTAATAAAAGTAGCATTAATTCAAATATTTTTTGAATACTTAAAATAGCATTTTGAATTTTTCCTTGTTTAATATAAGCAATTAAGCTTGGGAAAAATACTTGAGTAAAAGCTATAGCAATTAAGGCTAATGGGAGTTGATAAAGTCTAGTTGAATAATTAAGATATGAAATACTTGCGTGAGCTAATGAGCTAGCTAGAGCAATTTCAACCAATGAGTTTAATTGCGAACTTGATGAGCCAATTAAAGATGAGCTAAAATTTTTAAAAAAGCCTTTAAGAGAAGTTTTTTTATTTTTATGATTTAAATTCTTTACATAAATTATCATAGAATGAAAGATTTTATTATCCTTTAAAGCAATCATTAAAATAATTACTTGAATAAAAGCACTTATTAAAATAAAATAAGTAATCATTTTAAGCAATTGTAGTTTTTCTAAATCTTTAAATATTAAAAGAGCTGCTACACAGGCAAAATTAAAAATAGAAGCACTTATGCTAGTTATAAAAAATCTACCTTTATAATTAAGTAAAGACGCAAAAAACGAAGCACAAAAAATAATCACTAAATACCAAATATTAAGCCCGATTAAAGGTGCTGATATTTTTTTAATCTCATCATCAAAACCATAGGCTATTAGATTAGTAAAGATATTAGAAAACATAAAAACAATTAATGCTATTAAACTAAGAATAGCTATAAAAATCATAAGTATCTTTACACAAAATTCGCCTTTACGATTAGTTTTGGCTAGATTTGGTAAAAAGCTTTGATTAAATGTGCCTTCAGTAAATAAGGTTCTAAAAACACTCGGAAGCTTTATCATTATAAAAAATATATCAGAATAAATACTAGCCCCTAAAAATCTAGCTAGTAAAAAATCTCTACAAAAGCCACTTATTCTTGATATTAAAATACCAAAAATATTGAAAAAATATTTTTTTATTAGTTCTTGTTTCATTCATTTTACTTTTTTAATTTATTTTTAGGTATATTAACGAAAAAAAATAAAGGCTTTGATACAAAAAAGGAAGATTATTGATAGTTTATTTAGAAGGTGAAGTTATTAAAAAAACTCCTGCGTTTATAATCTTAAAAACTTATGGAGTAGGGTATGGAATAAATCTTAGCTTATTAAGTGCTGCTAGGATTAATAAAGGAGATAAAGTAGCTTTATTAATTACTCAAATTATTAAAGAAGATTCAAATAAATTATATGGCTTTTTAGATGAAAGTGAGCAAATATTATTTGAAGCCTTAATAAAAGTAAATGGCATAGGTGCTACAAGTGCTATGGCACTTCTATCATCAATGGATGTAGCGAGTTTGCAAAGTGCTATTATTAACGAAAACGCAAAAGCTTTATGTAAAGCTCCAGGAATTGGTGCTAAGAGTGCAAGTAGATTAATATTAGAATTAAAAGATAAAATAATCAAATTAGGAATAAGTGCGGAGAATAATTATTATTACGAAGCTAGTGAAGCTTTACTTGCTTTAGGCTTTAAACAAGAAGCTGTGATTAAAGCTTTAAAAGATATTAATGCAAATAGTGTTAGCGAAGTAATAAAACTAGCTCTTAAAAAATTAAGTTAAGGAAAATAAATGAAATACGCAATGGTTTTTGGTGGGAATTCTTACGAGCATGAAATAAGCATAGTAAGTGCTGTAACTGTGGCAAAATTATTAGATGATGTAATTTTTATTTATGTTAGTTTTGATAATGAGTTTTATCTAATAGATAAAAACAATATGAATGCAAATTATTTTGCAAAAGGTGGTTTTAAAAACCTTAAGCCTTTAGTATTAAAACAAGGTGGCTTTTATCTTAAAAAACTTTTAGGCGAAGAAAAAGTAGAATTTGATATAGCTATTAATATAGTTCATGGAAAAGATGGCGAAGATGGGAAATTAGCCTCTATGTTTGATTTTTATAATATCAAATACATAGGCCCTAGAACCGCTGCTTGTGTGCTTAGTTTTGATAAACATTTAACTAAACTTTATGCAAATGAAGTAGGGGTTAAAACAATTGCTTATAAATTATTAGAAAGCAAAAATGATGAGGTTGAACTACCTGTTATTTTAAAACCAGCTAGGCTTGGAAGTAGTATAGGTATAAATATAGTAAAAAATAAAGAAGATTTTGCTTATGCGTATGATAGTTCGTATGAATTTGATGACAAGATTTTAGCAGAGCCTTTTATTGAAAATATTCAAGAAGTAAATCTAGCAGGATTTTTTGATGGCGAAAAAATTGTATTTTCAAAGATTGAAGAGCCTAAGAAAAATGGTCATTTAGATTTTGACCAAAAATATCTAAGCTTTAAACAAGAAAAAATAGAAGAAGTAAAACTTAATGATGAGTTAGTAAATAAATTAAAAGACGCTTTTACTAGACTTTATTTGCCGTTGTTTAAAGGTGCTTTAATTAGATGTGATTTTTTTATTAAAGATAATGAGATTTATCTAAATGAGATTAATCCAAATCCAGGTTCTTATGCTAATTATTTATTTGATGATTTTAAATCTTCTTTAGAAAAATTAGCAAAATCTATTGAAAGTGATTTTAAAATTAAAGAAAATTTCACATTTTTAAATAAAATCGTAAGAGCTAAATAATGAAAAAAATATTTTTATTATTTTTTACATTATGTTTATTTGCCGATGAATATTTAGTTATAAAAGTTTATGATGGTGATAGTTTTGTTGCTGTTAATAATAATGTAAAATCAGATATTAGATTATATGGCATTGATGCACCAGAGGGTAATCAAAATTTTGGTAAAGAATGTAAAGGTATTTTATCTAATATGATTTTAGATAAAAAAATAAATATTGATGTTAAGAATATAGATAAATATAAAAGAAAGGTAGCCGTTGTTTATCTAAATGAAATTGACATAAATCGTTATATGGTTCAGCAGGGCTGTGCTTGGGCATACACATATTATACAGATATATATAAAGATGATGAATTAAAAGCAAAAAGTGAATTAAAAGGCTTATGGATTGATAAAAATGCTATGGAACCTTATAAATTTAGAAAGATGAATAAATATAAAAGAAGTGAGAGTGAGGAGATTAAAAAAATGTTTAAAATGCTATTGTCATTTGATAGTTAGTTTAATATTCTTAAAAGTATATAAAGTTAAAATAACTTTAGATATTATTCATGAAAGGGAAGTAGTATGGAAAAGATAGATTTTTATATAAATGAATTTATAAAAGAGTTAAAGCATCCTAGTATTTATGAGTATTTAGCCAAGGTAAATCACGGCAAAAGATTACGCTCAAAACTGATTTTAAAAATAGCTGGAGTTAGTGATGAAGCTTATAAATTATGTGCAGTAATTGAGTGTATTCATCTAGCATCGCTTATGCACGATGATGTAATAGATGAAGCACTAACTAGAAGAAATGCTCCAAGTATTAATGCAATTTATGGCGATAAAACTGCTATTATGCTAGGCGATATTTTATATTCAATTGCGTTTTATAATTTATGCTCTTTTAAAAGTGAAATAGCAGCCTGTGTTGGTCGTGCAGTTGCCTTGCTTAGTAGTGGCGAATTGCTTGATGTAGAGCTTGGAGAAAGCTTTAATGAAGATGAGAGCAAATATTATGAAATGATTTATAAAAAAACTGCTTCATTAATAGAAGCAAGTGCATATGCAGCAGCACTTTTAGCTAATTATCCTAACGCTAATGATTATAAAGAATTTGGTAAAAATCTAGGAATTGCTTTTCAAATAGTTGATGATATTTTAGATATTACTCAAGATGAAGCTACTTTAGGAAAGCCAAATCTAAATGATTATAAAGAAGGCAAAGTTACTCTTCCATACATTATGCTAGATAAAAAATTACAAGGCGATGATAAAGCAAGGCTAAGGTCTTATTTTTGTAAGACTTTAAGCAAAGATGAATTATCGTGGATAAAAGAGCAATTTTTAAAATACGATTTAATAAATGCAAGTATAAATGAAGCTAAAAATTACGGAGAACTTGCATTAAAATACGCAAGTAGCGATGAATTAAAAGAAATCGTTAAAAAAATGATTTTTAGGGAGTTTTGATGCATTATTTTAGCGTTAGTTTTACTCATAAAAATACAAGTATTGAAGTAAGAGAAAGACTAGCTTTAAGTGATGAATTTAAGAAAAAAGAAATTTATAAATTAATCTTAGCTAATGATTACATAGAAGAATGCGTGATTTTAAGCACCTGTAATAGAATAGAAATAATGTGTTATATTGAAAACCAAGTGGGTGTTTATGAATACATAATAAAGTGCTTATGTTTAATTTGTAAGATTGATGAGCAACTTATCAAAAATTCTCCTGATATTTACGAAGGCAGTGGGTTTATTCATCATCTTTTTAGTGTTTCAAGCTCACTTGATAGCCTTGTAATAGGGGAGACTCAAATCACAGGTCAATTAAAACAAGCCTTGCAAAGTGCTAATTATTCTCCTAATTTAGAAGTAGCGATTAATTATTCTTTTAAATGTGCTGCAATGGTTAGAAATAAAACTGCTATTTCAAAAAACTCTGTATCAGTAAGCTCTGTTGCAGTAGCAAAAGCAAGAGAGATTTGTGATATTAAAACTAAAAAAATCCTTTTAATAGGAAGTGGTTTGATGATAGAATTAGCTGCAAAACACTTACTAAATCATACAAAAGGAAATATTGCGATAATTTCAAGAACCAAAGCAAATGCTTTAAAACTAGCAAATGAACTAGATTTAATATGTTTAGATTATGAAGATTTAATCTCTATTTTAAATTCTTATGAGCTTATATTTTGTGCTACTAGTTCAAATGAACCTATAATTACTAAAGATATTATAAGTCCGGTTGAGTTTAAAAGGTATTTTTTTGATATTGCTGTGCCAAGAGATATTGAACTTGAAAATAGTGAATTGATAGAAGTTTTTAGCGTTGATAGTCTAAATGAAATAGTTAAGAAAAATATGCAATTTAAAGATGAAGAAGCAAAAATTGCTTTTAGTGTAGTTGCAAAAATGGTTAATGAGTTTTATAAGGATTTAAATGTAATTCAAGTAACTCCTATAATAAAAGCTATGAGAATTAGAGCAGATGAAATCATAAATCAAGAATTAGCAATAGCAATTAAGAAAGGTTATTTAAAAAATAGTGATAATGAAGAAGCATTGAAATTTGCAAAACAAGTTATGAAGTCTTATTTGCACGAACCTACAATAAGACTTAAAAATATTGATGATGAAGGTTTAGAAACGCAAAGTTTAAATTATTTATTTAATGTGAAGGAAAACGAATGAGATTTTCAAAATTATACGCACCAACGACAAAAGAAGCACCAAGAGATGCTATCTTAAAAAGTCATATTTTACTTAGTAGAGCAGCTTATATAGAGCAACTTGGCTCAGGACTTTATAGTTATTTGCCATTAGGGCTTGAAGTATTAGAAAATATTAAAAATATTGTAATTAAGCATATGAAAAATGCAGGAGCAAACTATTTAAATCTTAGTTTTGTATGCCCGTTAAATTATTGGGATGAGAGTGGAAGAAGTGCTAAATTTGGTAAAGAATTGCTAAGGTTTAAGGATAGAAAAGAAAATGATTTTATCCTAAGCCCGACAGCAGAAGAAGCAATAGTTGCACTTGTGCGTGGAAAAATTACAAGCTATAAACAATTGCCTATTAATTTATTTCAAATTCAAACTAAATTCCGTGATGAAGCAAGACCTAGATTTGGACTTTTTAGGGCTCGTGAGTTTATTATGAAAGACGCTTATAGTTTTCATGATTCGCTTGAGTCTTTAGAAACTGAGTTTTTAAATATGCAAGAAGCGTATTGTAAAATTTTTGATGAATTAGGGTTAAATTATGCGATTGTAGAAGCAGATAGCGGAGCAATTGGTGGAAGTGGTTCAAGAGAATTTATGGTAATTAGTCCTAGTGGAGAAGATGATTTGGCTATTTGTGAATGTGGATATTGTGCTAATATAGAAACAGCAAAAAGAGCTAAAAGAAAATTTATCAAAGAAATAGAAGCTGATTTTGCAAAATTTCACACTCCAAATGTAAAAACCATAGAAGATTTAGCTAAATTCTTTAAATGCAAAGAGCATAATTTCATAAAAGCAGTAGCAAAAAAAGCAATATATGTAGATAAAGAAGAAATCATAGTATATTTTATAAGAGGTTGCGATGAGCTAAATGAAACTAAGGCTTTAAATGCAGCTAATGCACTTGATTTAGTAGATGCAAGTGAAGAAGAATTAATAAAAGCTAATTTAGTTCCAGGATTTATTGGGCTTAAGGATTGTCCTGTTAGATTTTTCATAGATAGCGAGTTAGAAAATGAAAGCGATTTAATTTGTGGAGCAAACGAAAAAGACTATCATTATGTAGGATTTAAGGTAACTAGCTTTTTACAAGAGCGTTTTTATGATTTAAGCTTGGTTAAAGAAAATGATGAATGCCATAAGTGTAATAGAGCTTTAAAAATTACAAAAGGCATTGAAGTAGGGCATATATTTAAATTAGGCGATAAGTATTCAAGTGCTATGAATGCAACTTATCTTGATAATAATGGCAAGGCAAAACCTTTTATAATGGGTTGTTATGGTATAGGAATTAGTAGGCTTTTAGCAGTAATTGCTGAATGCAATAATGATGATTATGGGCTTATTTTTGATAAAAATATTTCAGCATTTACATTACAAATCATAATATCAGATATTAAAAATGAAGAGCAAGTTAAGTTTGCAAATGATATATATGAGTATTGTTTGGCTAATAGCATTAAGGCTTTATTAGATGATAGAAATGAGCGTTTTGGCGTAAAAATGAGTGATTATGAGTTAATAGGCACACCTTATGCTATTGTAGTGGGTAAAAAACTTGATGATAATTTAGTAGAATTTAGAGCTCGTAAAACACTTGAAAAACTAGAATTAAACTCAAACGAAGTTAAAGATAAATTATCAAATCTTTTAAAATAATTTTATTTATTTAAAACTATAAATAATATTTATAAATTATTTATAGTTTTTATAATCTAAATCTACCTTTAGAACTTATTGCTTTATATATATTTTCAATATAACCACAACTATCTATGAAAAACTCTTCACTAACTTCTTTAAAATCATTATTTTCATCAAAGTAATAATACTTCACAAACAATCTTTCAGTTTCAAAAACAAATGAAGCTTCATCATAAAAATATTTATCATTTTTTATTACTAGCTCTAAATTATTTTTATATCTTAAAATTTTAAATTTATTAGCAAAAAAATAATCCTAATATGCCTGAGTAAAGGAGTATATATGAAAGAACTAATATTACAAATTTAAAATAATAAAGAAAATTTTCTATAAAATTATAATATATGTGGTTTTTATCTTTTGGTTTATATTCTTTTGAAATTACTTTAAAATAACGAAAGCAAAATACACATTTAAAGAAAAGTTTAGCCTTAAATTTTTTATACGGGTAAGCTTCACATAAGAATGCAAATCCTACAACTATCATAGCAAGAAATACTAGTTTCATAAAATCCTTTCAGTAGTATTTATAATACTTAATTAATCAAACCAACTATAACGCTTTATATTATTTTTTTCTAAAATTTCAATAAAATTTTTAATTTCATCTTGTGTAAACATATTTTGATTTATATGTATCGGAAATTGAAATTTCTTAAACCTAACTACTATATTATTATTAGTAATAGAAGTAAAAAACCAATAATCTTTAAATTTTCTATAGCAAACCTTTTGAGTGCAAAAATTTCTTTTAACTATGAAAAAATCTTCATAGCAAATAACTTTTTTGATATCAATTGCATAAAAAAATGATAAGGCGTAATAATTGCTGCACAAAAACCAAAAATATTTGCAAAAATATTATCCAAATGCATAAGATTAATGCTAATTAACAATGTTGCTAAATCCCATATAAAAACAAATACATAATAAAAAACTATAAAAATTGATTTTTCCTACTCATCACAAAAATAGGCTCATTGTTGTTTTGCATAACATTTTCCTATATTATTTATTTTATTTTAAAAATAAGCTTTCCTTTAAGTTTTACCCTGCAGCTTTTCACCCCATTACTATATTCTCTACACTTAAATTATTCTTTTTCTTTATAAGCTATTATTTTCATATTTATATTATCTAGCTTTTTAGCATTTTCAATATTATTTAAAAATGTATTAATATCATTTGTTTTATTTAATCCATAAATATTCATATCATACCTATCAAAAAAACATCCATAAGTATGCGTTATGTTTTTATTTAAATTCTTTAAGATTAAGTCTAAAGCCTTTTTATTATCAACGCTTAGCATTCTTTACTTTCTCATCCAAATAAAAGCAAAATCACAAATATTAAGGCGATTTTTCTCATTGTTTATCCTTTAAAATTTATTTAATTAATCTATCATATTTTCACTTAAAATCTTTTCAATTTTCTTACGCTGTTTTTCTATATATTTTTCGCCTAGTGGTTGTGCTTCTTCTTTTGCTTCCATTTCATAGCCACCTTTACTCATTGCAGAATACTTTTGTCTAAACTCTGTGTATAAAAAATAAACTGATAAATCATCAATAAAAGGCAATGAAACTAGCTTGGTTTTAGTTTGATATATTGTGTAAGTTTTTAAGTTTTTACCATTTAAGAAAAATAATATTAAATAACTTGATAAAATATCCAATATTACAAAAAATATAAGTATAGGAAAGAATAATATTCTAATTAATATAAAATCTGATTTATGATTTAAATTTTTTCCTTCCATTTCTTTAGTATTAAAAGAATCTTTATCAAATATATATGAATAAGCTAAAGCAGGTCGTTTAGATTGCAATCTAAAAACTATATCACTTTTATTTATCGTTGTGGTTACTTTTTTGTAACTTTTTGCTATACCAAAAAGACCTTCTTTATCTATTGTATATGTTTCAAAATATATCTTTTCATTATCTACGCTAATATAAAAATCATTATTTTTAACAAATATAAGTCTTTTTATTTGTCTAAGGTTTAAAAAGAATATAATAAAGAATATGCTACGAAGTATTGCTTCATCCATCCTTTTTATCCACCACAAATCCGACATTATTCGTTCTGGTCTATTATATAAAAAAATTAAATTATCTATACCAACATAAATTATGCGACATAAAATTAAAATTACGAAAATTTCACTAATAAATCTAATAAGCTCTAAGCTATATAAATAATCGTTTTTTATTTTATAGTCTTTTAAATTGTCTATATTCAAATTTATCCTTTATTTTAATAAAATTTATTATTAAAATAATATTGTTTTATAATTAAAATTTATAATAGTTCAATTTACTTTTACACTTATCAAACATTTATAATTACCCCCTTCTCATTATGATAATAAGTAAGGGGTAATTAGATTAAAAATTATAAGCAAACCCTAAATTTACATTGTAGTTATTATTAAAGTGTTTTGTAATACTCTTAGTTAAGTCTAAACCTATGCTTGTATTAGGACTAGGTTTATAATCAATTCTAAAT